>NZ_DASURI010000958.1:0-12713 GCF_036280135.1 Longimicrobium sp. | reverse complement strand
CGTGAGTGCGTGAGTGCGTGAGTGCGTGAGTGCGTGAGTGCGTGAGTGCGTGAGTGCGTGAGTGCGTGAGTGCGTGAGTGCGTGAGTGCGTGAGTGCGTGAGTGCGGAAGGTGGTGATCACCGGGACGGGCGTCCAGCCGGAGCGGGTAAACCCGCCGCTGGGACAGCGGTAAGTCCCGTCTCGCGCCGACGCGCTCTGCGAACGAGGCTTCAACCGACCAGACACCGCTCCGGTGCACTTCGGCCGCCTTCGCTGGGGCAGTCCGCGCAGGCGGACTTCGCGAATTTCCAGCGGCGAATTCATTCGCTCCGGACGGCGCGGGGTCGGCTTTCCCTCTCCTCCTTCGATTCCACCGCGAGCCAATCCCACACCGAACGCGCTCCCCGCCGCGCATCGTCCCGGATCCGTCCCGCACCCGCCACGCGCCCATGCCGTGTCCGATCCGTATCGGAAATGGGCGATCTGCCGGGCGAAGACGTTGCAGCGCGTGCACGCCGCGCCTATTGTACCCATCCAATCCGTAGCCCTCCGCCTTCAGCACCGCCGTATCCAGATGCGTCTTGCCCCGCGTTTTGCTGCCTGGGCCGCCGCGTGCGTGGCCCTCGCGGCCGCTCCGGCCCTCCACGCGCAAGCTCCTGCCCCCGTCCCCTCGATCGCCGAGAAGACGCGCGGCATGGAAAAGCGCGACGGCTTTCTCCCCATCTACTGGGAGGCATCCACGGGCAAGCTGTGGATGGAGATCCCCCGCCCCGGCCAGGAGCTCATCTACGTCGTCTCCCTGCCCGCCGGCGTGGGCTCCAACGACATTGGCCTGGACCGCGGCCAGCTGGGCGGCGAGCGCATCGTCCGCTTTGACCGCGTGGGCCCGCGCGTGCTGATGGTGCAGCCCAACCAGGGCTACCGCGCCACAACGGACAACCCGGCCGAGCGGCGGGCCGTGGAGGAGTCGTTCGCGCAGTCCGTGCTCTGGGGCTTTACCGTGGCGGCGGCGGACGGCGACCGCGTGCTGGTGGATGCCACGGACTTCGTGCTGCGCGACGCCCACGGCGTGATCCCGGCCCTGCGCCGCGGCCGCCAGGGCGACTACAAGCTCGACGCCACGCGCAGCGCCCTGTACCTGCAGAACACCAAGGCATTTCCGCGCAACACGGAGATCGAGGCCACAATCACTTTCACGGGCGACAACCCGGGCAACTTCGTCCGCGACGTCACGCCCACGCCCGAGGCCATCACCGTCCGGCAGCGGCACTCCTTTGTCGCGCTGCCCCCGCCGGGATACACGCCGCGCCGCAGCGACCCGCGCTCCGGCTTCTTCGGCATCCAGTACTACGACTTCTCCACCCCCGTGGGCGGGGAGATCATCCAGCGGTTCGCCTCGCGCCACCGGCTGGAGAAGCGCGACCCGTCCGCGGCCATGAGCGATCCCGTGGAGCCCATCGTCTACTACGTGGACGCGGGCGCGCCGGAGCCCATCCGCAGCGCGCTGCTGGACGGCGCGCGGTGGTGGAACCAGGCGTTCGAGGCGGCCGGCTACCGTGACGCGTTCCGCGTGGAGATCATGCCCGACAGCATCGATCCCATGGATGCGCGCTACAACGTGATCCAGTGGGTGCACCGCTCCACCCGCGGCTGGAGCTACGGCGCCACGGTCACCGATCCGCGCACGGGGGAGATCATCAAGGGCCACGTCACGCTCGGCAGCCTGCGCGTGCGGCAGGACTACCTGCTGGCGGAGGGGCTGCTGGCGCCGTACACGGACGGAACGAGCATCCCGCCGGAGATGGAGCGGATGGCCCTGGCCCGCATCCGCCAGCTGGCCGCGCACGAGGTGGGGCACACGCTGGGCATCGCGCACAACTACGTGAGCAGCACGCAGAACCGCGCGTCGGTGATGGATTATCCGCATCCGCTCGTGCAGCTGCGCGAGGACGGCAGCATCGACCTGTCGAACGCGTACACCAGGGAGATCGGCGACTGGGACAAGCTCGCCATCACCTGGGGCTACGCGGACTTCGCCGACGGGACGGACGAATACGCGGCGCTGAACGACATCCTCTCCCGCGGCCGGGCGCGCGGGCTGACGTTCCTTACGGACCAGGACGCGCGGTCGCCGGGGAGCGCGCACCCGCAGGCGCACCTGTGGGACAACGGGACGGACGCGGCGGCGGAGCTGCGCCGGGTGATGACGGTGCGGCGCGCGGCGCTGGACCGCTTTGGCGCGGCGGCCATCCGGTACGGGCGGCCCATGGCCACCCTGGAGGAGGTGCTGGTGCCGCTGTACCTGCACCACCGCTACCAGGCGGAGGCGGCGGCCAAGGTGGTCGGTGGGCAGGAGTACGCGTTCACCCTGCGCGGCGACGAGCAGGCGCCGCCCCGCCCCGTCGCCGGCGACGTGCAGCGGGCGGCGCTGGACGCGCTGATGACCACGCTGGACCCGGCGCAGCTGGCCCTGCCGCGAACGATCCTGGGCCTGATCCCCCCGCGGCCGTTCACGTACGACGCGCACCGGGAGATGTTCGACCGGTACACGGGGATGACGTTCGACGCCGTGTCGCCGGCCGTGACGGCGGCGGACATGACCGTGTCGCTGCTGCTGAACCCCGAGCGCGCCGCGCGGCTGGTGGAGCAGAACGCGCTGGACCGCTCGCTGCCGGGCCTGGAGTACACGCTGGACCGGCTCGTGGACCGCACCTTTGGCGCCCGCTACACGGATCCCTACCAGGCGGAGATCGACCGGGGCGTGGAGTACGTCGTCGTCCGCCGGCTGATGCAGCTGGCGATGGACTCGGACATGCCGCAGGTGCGCGCGCTGGCGCAGGGCACGCTGATGGAGATCCGGAGCCGCTTCGGCCTCACGAGCGCGGCGGCCCCGGCCAGCCCGGACGCGGCGTTCCGCGCCCTCGTTGCGGCGGACATCACGCGGTTCCTGGATCGTCCGTACGAGCCCGAGGCCCGCGCCCCCGACCTGACCATCCCCCCCGGCCAGCCCATCGGCGACGAGGACTGGTAGCGGACGGATTGATGGAGGGATGAAGAAGAGCGGCCCCGCGGAGTGATCTCCGCGGGGCCGCCGGTCTTTCCATCCCCATCTTCCCCTTTGCCCAACGTACCGGGTTCCGAAAAGCGTTTGATTTCCTGAGGGGCCCTCACGAACTCGACCGCGCCGGATGCGTGCGGCCCCGAAGGATCTTCCCGACTTGGCGAGGACTCAGTCCAGCGGCGAAGTCCCTGCCCGGCGAAGGGGATCCTTCGGTCGCGCCTGTAGCTTCGTGAGCGGGCGAATTCCGCGCGGCGCTCCCTGAATAGAAAGTGCAGGCTCGGAGCGCGAGCGCCCCCTCCGGGCTCGCGGAACTCGCCCACCTCCCCCAAAAAACCCTGGGGAGGTTGGACGGCGGCGACTTCCATCCCGCAGGGTGCGATGGCTCAGGAAATCAACACCGATGTACAGCGTTCATGCAGATTCGACATCGCGCGCGGTCGACCGAGTCAGCGGGCTTCTGCAGTTACCGTTGACTCCGTTGGCCGAAGGCCCCGTGTGAGAATGCCGTTCGCCGGTAATCTCCCCCTGGACGGAACACAGCCCGCACGGCGCGGGCGTCGCGAATCGCTTCTCAGCGGCCGGCGCTGACGACGGTGCCGCCGCGCACCACGCCGACGGCGACGGCCTTTTGCGCCACGTCGCCGTTGCGGTCAAAGGCGATGGTGCCCGTCACGCCCTCCACGGCCGGGTGCCGCGTGCCGACGCCCTCCAGGTACTCGCGGACGCGCGCGCGGTCTGCCCCCGCCTCCCGCAGCGCGCGGGCGATCACCTGCACGGCGTCGTAGCCCAGCGCGGCGTCCGCGTTGGGCGCCTGCTTGAACCGCTCGCGGTACGCCGTGGCAAAGCGGGCCGCCGCCGTGTCGCGCGCGTCCGCGAAGAACGCCGCGCCAATGAACAGCCCCTCGCCCACGCGTCCCTCCGACTCCACCCCCAGCAGCCCGTCCGCGCCCATCACCACGCCCGTGTAGCCCAGTGCCCGCACGCGCGGCACGATGGCGACGGCGTCCTCCGCGCGCCCCGCGATGAACAGCGCGTCCATGCCGCGGCCCAGCGCGCGACGCAGGTACGGCTCCGCGCCGGAGCCCGCCGCCAGCATCTCCGTGAGGTACGGGTCCTCGCTGACGACCTGTCCGCCGCCCTGCCGGAACGCGCCGGCGAAGCTGGCAGCCACGCCGCGTCCGTACTCGTCGTTGGCGTAGAGCACGGCGGCGCGGCGCACGCCCCGCGCGCGGCTCCACTGTGCCAGGGCGGGCCCGTACGCCAGGTCGCTGGGCGAGACGCGGAACGTCCACGGGCCGGCGTGCGTCACCTCGGGGCTGCTGGCCGTGGGCGAGAGCGCCACCACGCCGCCGCGCGGGTCGTTGTAGACGGCCGCGGCCGCCAGCGTGGCCCCCGAGTTCACGTGCCCGATGACGGCGGCCACGCTGGGGTCGTCGCGCAGCTCGTTGGCCACCTGGATGGCCTTGTGCGTGTCGCCGCCGTCGTCCTTGACCACGAGCGCCAGCGGCCGCCCGCCGATGCCCCCGCCCGCGTTGATCTCCGCCACGGCCAGCTCCGCCGCCTGGCGGATGGCGCGTCCGCCGGCGGACTCCATGGAGCCCGCGAGGCCCACGTGGATCTCGTCCTTCCCCGGGCCGCCGCACGCGGCCAGTCCCAGGGCCAGCACCGCGCCCGCGCGTCTCCAGCCCTTCATCCGCCGTCCTTTTGCTGATTCCCGGTGTGCCGCCCGCCCGCCGCGCGGGCGAAAACAAAGTGCGGACGGAGCCTGCCGAGTCCGTCCGCCCCGCGGCTCCGCGGGCTGGCGCGCACAATATGCCATCGTGGAGCGCGATTGGGGAGGGGTTCAAACGGCCAATTCGTGGCCGAAGGAGAGGACCGCGCGGTGCGTTCCGCCCGCGATCCCTCGAGAGGTCGGGTCCTTGATGCAGGCAGGGGCGACGGGCTCGAGCCGTCACGGCTGGAGCACCCGCACCCGCCGCCGCGGGTGCTTCACGGCCAGCACCTCGCGCTGGTTGCGGGCGTTGACGTGGGTGTAGATCTGCGTCGTGGCGATGGAGCTGTGCCCCAGCAGGTGCTGGATGTGCCGGATGTCCACGCCCTCCTCCAGCAGCAGCGTGGCCACGGAATGCCGCAGCAGGTGCGGCCGCACGGGCACCCCCACGCCCGCCCGCGACGCGTGCCGACGCAGCAGCACCCGCACCGACTGCTCCGACAGCCGCCGCCCATGCCGGTTCAGAAAGAACCACGCTTCCCGCGGTGCCACGGCCCCGCGGGCGTCGCGGTACGCACCCAGCGCCGCGATGATGCCCGGGTCGCAGATCTGCACCACGCGCTCGCGGCCGCCCTTGCCCAGGATGCGCACCCAGCCGTCATCCAGGTCCACGTCGTCCAGCGACAGGTGGCAGATCTCCGACACGCGCGCGCCCGTGGCAAAGATGGCCTCCAGCACGGCCGTGTCGCGCACGCGCACGAATCCCTCCACCCCCGTCTGCGGGCCGGCGCTGCGCCGCGCGTACAGGTACTGGAACAGCCGCTCCACCTCCGGCAGGGGAATGGTGCGGGGCACCCGCCGGGTCTCCTTGATCCGCACCTCCATCTTGCGGAACGGCGTGTCGTCGATGGTCCCGTCGCGCTCCAGGTAGCCAAAGAACGCCTTGAGCGTGGCCACTTTTCGCTTGACCGTCTTTTCCCGGTACGGCTCGAACAATCGCTGGATGTACGCCCGCAGCTCCGCCTTGCCCAGCCGCGCCACGTCCCCCGTTGCCTCGGGCGAGAGGGCGGCCGCGAACTGCCGCAGGTCGCCCTCGTAGGCGTCCAGCGTGCGCGGGCTCAGGTTCTTTTCGTACCGGCAGTGAAAGAGAAAGCTCTCGACGGCCTCCGCGACGGTCATGCGGCGTTCCGGTGCGGGAGAACAAAGTGGCGGCGCGCGAAGTGAACGCCGTAGACGGAATGGCCGCTCGCGCGCGGCCCAACGCGTCGAGGCCGGCCCCGGAGCGTGTCCGGAGCCGGCCTCGGCGTCATGCGGCGGTGCGTTTGCGCGGCGGTCTAGATGTGAAGCGCGTGGCCCAGGCTGGCCAGCGCGGCCTCGGCGACAGCCTCGCTGAGGGTGGGGTGCGGGTGCATGGCCCGGTCCATCTCCTCCATCGTCGTCTCCAGGTGACGGCCCACGACGAACTCCGCGATGAGCTCCGTGGCGTGCGGCCCCACGATGTGCGCGCCCACCACCTCGCTGTACTTCTTGTCGCGGATCACCTTGACGAAGCCGTCCGTGTCGCCCGCCGTGAGCGCGCGGCCGTTGGCCGTCCAGGGAAAGGTGCCCACCTCGATGTCCAGCCCCTGCGCCCGCGCCTGCTCCTCCGTCAGGCCCACGGACGCGACCTCGGGGTGGCAGTACGTGCAGTTGGGGATGTTGGCGTAGTTGATCCCCGCGTGCGGGTCGCCGTGGATGGCCTCCACGCACGCCACGCCCTCGTGGCTGCCCTTGTGCGCCAGCAGCGGCGGTCCGGCCACGTCGCCGATGGCGTAGATGCCCGGCACGTTCGTCTTCATCTGCCGGTCGATGGCGATGAAGCCGCGGTCCGTCATCTTCACGCCCGCCTTCTCCAGGCCGATGTCCTCTACCAGCGGCACGCGGCCGATGGCGCTCAGTACGCGCTCGGCCTCCACCACCTGCGTTGCGCCCTTGGCGTCGGTGATCGTCAGCTTGACGCTGCCCTTGCCGATCTCCGCCTTTTCCAGCTTGACGCCCGTGAGGATGTTCATCCCCCGCTTGCGGTAGCTCTTTTCCACCACGGCGCTGCAGTCGCGGTCCTCCAGCGGCAGCACGCGGTCCGCCATCTCGATGATGGTCACCTGCGTGCCGAACGCGGCGTACACGTCCGCGAACTCGCAGCCGATGGCGCCAGCGCCCACGACCGCCAGGCTCTTGGGCGCCTCGTTGGACATCATGGCGTCCGTCGAGTCCCACACGCGGTCGTGGTCGATCTTGAGGAACGGCAGGTCACGCGGCCTGGAGCCCGTCGCCACGATGATGTGCTTGGCGCCGATCGTCTGCGTCTTGCCGTCCTTGCCCGTCACCTCCACCTGGCCGTTGCCCACCAGGCGGCCGCGGCCCTGCACGTGGGTGACCTTGTTCTTCTTGAACAGGAAACCGATGCCCTTCACCAGCCGCTCGCTCACCTGGCGCGAGCGCTTGACGGCCTGGGCCATGTCGGTCTTGATCTCGCCCACGGTCACGCCGAACTCCTTGGCGTGGCCCAGGTGCGTGATCATGGCCGCGCTTTCCAGCAGGGCCTTGGTGGGGATGCAGCCGATGTTCAGGCACACGCCGCCCAGGTTGCCCTCCTCCACGCACGCCGTCTTGTATCCCAGCTGCGCGGCCTTGATGGCGGCCACGTAGCCGCCGGGGCCGGCGCCGATCACCACGATGTCGAAGCTGTTGTCCGCCAACGCTCACCTCAGCAGATGCGAGTTTGCTTCACGATGCCGGCGCCGGGCGCATGCATTCATCGTGCAAGGCCGGGCGGCGGGGGGAGCAAACTACGGGGCGGACGCCGGACGAGCAACGTCTGACCGGATTCCGCTCCGTCCGCGGATGTGGATCCGCTCCGCTTCAGTTCTCCCCTCTCCGCGAGGAACGAGCGGGGAGGGGCCGGGGGAGGGGCGGGCTGCTGCCGGCGCGAGCCATCCTCCGCTCGCTTCTCGCCCGTCCACGCCGCCTCCGTGCGATCACGTGCTTCTACCGACGCGATCGTGTGGTCCAGCTTCGACGGGGTTCCGCGCTCCCTCGCAGACGTCCGTCGCCCGCAGTCGATGTCTCGGTCGATGCGATCCGCCGATCCCGATCTGATGCCGACGCAGATGTGTGCCCCCCGCGAAATCCGCGATGCGCCTCGCCTTGGCTCGGCGAGAACGCCGAGCGAATCGCCGTCCCCCCGCCGCGGCGCATTCATCCCGATCAATCGAAGGACGCCTCTCACGCTGGAACGCGGAGGGCGCGGCGCACCTTTCCGGTACACCGCGCCCTCGCATTCATCCAATCTGCCCGAAGCCGATCAGCCGTCGTGCGCGCTCGTGCCCACGCGGCTGGCGAACTGCTCGAACAGCTCGTCGCTGTCCCACCCCGCCGCCGCCACGTGCGCGGACACCGGGCCGGCCGGGGCGCTTTCCACCGCGGCCGTCTCCGCCGTGAGCGTGAGCGACGGCGTCACCTCCGCGGCAACGGCGGCGAACTCCACGCCCTCCGGCGCCGACACCAGCGCCGGCACGGCAATGCGCCGCGGCTGCGCGGGCTGCCCAAAGCCGTAGCCCGTCTCCACCATCATCACGGGCGGCATGCCGGGCAGCGGCTCCGCCACCGGCAGCGGCTCCACCACGCCCATCTTGCCGAACTCCGCGATCATCTGGTTGATGTACTGCTGGTACGTGCCCGTGAGCCCGCGGAACCAGCTGTCCCGCGTGCGGAACTCCGCCTGGCGCTGCTCCGGCGTCCGCGCGTGCACGATGCGCTCGTACCGGTCCTCGCTGATCACGTGGTTCGGGACACGCGCCGGCCAGAACGTGGGCGTGTACGGGTCGTACGTGGGATCGTAGCCCGCGCGGCAGCTGGACGTGTCCGTCTGCCAGGGCACCGCCATCCACCGCGTAAGGTCGCCCGGCGCCTGCGCGTTGAGCGGGCCCGCCGCGCTCAGCGCGATCTCCGGCGTGAGCACGGGGCCGTAGTCCGGCTCCGGCTGGTTCGCCGCGCGCTGCAGGATGCGGTACGGCGAGCGGAACATCGTCGTGTGGCGGATGGGCCACGTGACCTCGCACCCCGGATGGAACGCATCCGCCAGGCAGTAGTGCATGGACGCCTGGTCCAGCATGGCTGGCTGCGCCGCCACCGGCACCTCCTCCAGCGTGCGGGGGATGGGCCGGTCCGGGTTCCAGTCCGCCTCGAACTGCCCCAGCGCCCACTGCCGCAGCGCCGCGTACTGCGTGGACGACACCGACGCGTGCTGCCGCGGCGACGTGCCCACGCGCTCCATGGCGTCGCCGTAGATCCACGGCCACGGCAGGGGCGACGCGTTCGTCGGCGTGGGCGCGCGGAAGGCGTTGAACACCTGCCGCCGCAGCTCGGCGTTTGGATCCTTGGTCAGGTCCGCGGGGTTGGCGCGGGCGGACAGGCGCGCCAGCATCTCCGGCCGCAGGAAGTTGTTGGGCCCCTCCCAGCCAAACTGCGTGGCGAAGCCCTGGTTCACCCACTGCAGCCCGTTGAAGCGCTCCAGGATGGGATGGATGTCGCGCGTGAACGACACCGTCTTCGGCTTGGGCAGCCAGCCGTTGGTGATGAACAGGTCCGACAGCAGGTCGTGCAGCGTGCGGATGCCGATCACGTTGGGCGCGTAGTTGGGCGGCGCCGTCACCACCCACGCGCCCTCCACGGGCAGCTCGCGGCCGCCCAGCGTCACCTGCGCCGTCACGGGGCCGTCGGACGTGTCGTCGTGCCAGCCGTCGTTGTTGGCGAAGGTGATGGCCGGCCGCCCGTCGTACGACGCCGCCTCGCCGCGCCCGCCCAGAAAGATCAGCCGCCCCGCCTCGTCCGTGCGCAGCTCGCCCAGGTACACCGGCGTGCCGAAGAACTTGCCCGTGTCGCAGGCGTACGCCGGCCCACCCTGGTTCACGCCGTCGATGCTCACCGGGCCGGGGTCGATCACCAGCTGTTGGCGCTGGTCGCCCTGCACGGAGGCGTTGCGGCGCTCGCTGGGGTCCGTGCCCGCCGCGCTGGCCTCGGGGATGTCGAGCGCCACCTGGAACTGGTACCACGCGCTCTTCTTGTTGGCCACGTGCACGGTCCACCGGATGTCGGCGTCCGCGGCCGTGAGCTCGCGCACCACGTTGCCCTGCGCGTCGTAGCCGTAGATGCGGAACCGCGCGGCCTGCCGCTTGAGGGCGCCCGTGTTGTCGCGCTCCTTGTAGAAGCCCGGTGCTTCCGGCAGCGGGTCCGTGACCTCGGGGCCGATGAAGTACTCGTCCTGGCTGTTGCCGATGCGGGCGACGCCGATGGTGGGGTGGATAGCCGCGCGAACGATGCGCGCGTCGTCGATGGGGTTCATGGATCTGCTCCTGCGGGGAAGGAACGGGCGCGTCGAGGTGGGGATGACGCGAGGGAGACGCGGGGTGTGGCCGATGGCGCGCGAGCGGCGCTGCCACACCATAACGGAGCAGTCGGCGATGAGCAAGGATGGCGTGAAACGCGCGGAATCCATCCAGGAATCCGCGCTCGAACCGTCCGGCGCGCGCAGAAGGGCGCAGGGCACCACACCGGGGTACTCTGCGCCCTCTGCGGCTCTGCGTGAGAATGCAGTTGCCGTTGAAGTTGCCGTTCAGTCGTCCGAGCCGCGCCCCCGGCCGCGGCCGTGGAAGCCGTCCTCCATCTCGATCCGCAGCTGCGTGCGGCCTGTGGCGCTGGACAGGTCCAGCACGTTGCTGCCGCTGCGGAAGATGGCCTGCGGGTCCAGCGTCACGTCCAGGCTGCCCGTCTCGCCCTCGCCCACCGTGAGCGCGGGGTTCAGCCCCAGCTCGATCTCGATCTCCGCCTCGATGAACGCGCGGAAGGAGCGCGGCGTGCCGCCCGTGGGCGTGAACGTGCCCACGACGAGCATGCTGGCGTCGCGCGGCCAGTCGGGGAACTGGGACAGGATCTGCTGCCGCAGGGCGTCGATGCGCGCGCGCTCCACGGCGTTCTCCTCGTCGTCGTCCAGGTCCTCCACCTCGAACTCCACCTCGTCGTAGACCCCCGCCGGGACGTCGCCCGTGCCCACGGCCACGGGGCCGCCCGTCAGCGGCAGGTCCACGAAGAGCGGGCCGGCGTCGAAGTCCTCGCAGTCGTCGCCGTCGTCGCCGCTGCGGGCGCCGTCATCCCCGCCGCGGTCGTCGCCCGGGCCGTCGTCGCTGCCGTTGGAAAAGGCCGCGCGGCCGCAGGGGTTCACGTCGTCGTCGCCGTCCAGCTCGAACTCGGCCACGACCATGCGGATGTCGCTGATGGTGAGCGTACCGTTGGCGCCCGTGACCACGAGCTGGTCCGTGCCGCTGGTCTGAAAGCGGGCGGACGAGGCCAGGGCCGCGCTCCCCGCCGTGCCAAAGCGCAGCTGCACGCGGGCGTCGTTGCCGCCGCCCAGGGGAGAATCCGCGCAGCCCGCCAGGAGGGACGTGGCCAGCACCAGGCCGCAGGCGGAGAAAAGACGATGGGACAGCATGGGTACGGCTCCAGTGTGTTGGGTTCCGAGCCACCGTCCGGACCTCCGCGGCGGCTTCGGCCCGGGGAAAGGCAGACGAGGGACCGAAGCTCGGCCCGGCGGGTACGTGAGCACGCAACCCCGCACACCGGATGGATTTGCGACCCGTCCGCGCCCACTCTGGCGGTACGGCGCGGCGGGGTGATATCGTATCGAATCGCTACACTCGCGCGGACGGCGACTCGCCGCGCGACTCCATCCGTTCCGTCCACGGCCGTTTCCCGGACCCCGTGAGCCTCCTGGTCGTCGCGCGCAGCGAATCCTTTTCGTCCCTGTGGCCGGAGCTGGCCGCCGCGGGGGGCGCGCCGCTGCGCGTGGTGGACGCCGCGGGCGAGCTGGGCCCGGCCGGCGACGCGCTGGCCGTCATCCTCACCGTGGCGGGGGTGGAGGAAGAGGCCGAGGCCGTGCTGCGCGAGATGGCCGCGGCCGGCGCGCCCGCCCCGCTGGTCGTGGGCGCGCGGGCGGACCACCGGCTGGCCGTGGCCCTCGTGCGCGCGGGCGCGGCGGACTACTTCGCCCTGCCGGCGGACGTGCAGGCCCTGCGCGACGAGATCGCCGAGCGCGCCCGGCGGCGCGAGGCGCAGGCGGCGGGGGGGCGGCTGGCCGCGGCGGAACGGCAGGCGTTCGACTTCAGCCGCATCATCGGCCGCAGCCCGCAGCTGCGCGCGGCCCTGGACCGCGCGTCGCGCATCATCCCCCACGGCAAGGCCACGGTGCTCGTCACGGGCGAGACGGGCACGGGCAAGGAATTGATGGCGCAGGCCATCCACTACAACGGGCCCCGCGCCGCCGCACCGTTCGTGGAGCTCAACTGCAACGCCATCCCGCCCACGCTCCTCGAATCCGAGCTCTTTGGCCACGAGAAGGGCGCGTTCACGGACGCGCGCGCGGCCAAACCGGGCCTGTTCGAGGCGGCGGACGGCGGCACGCTGTTCCTGGACGAGATCGGCGACCTGCCGCTCACCCTGCAGGGCAAGATCCTCAAGGCGCTGGAAGAAAAGGAGATTCGCCGGGTGGGCGCCGTGCGCGCGCGGGCCGTGGACGTGCGCATCATCGCCGCCACGCACGTGGAGCTGGCCGATGCCGTCCGGCGCGGTGCGTTCCGCGAGGACCTGTACTACCGGCTGAGCGTCATCCGCCTCCACGTGCCGCCGCTGCGCGCCCGGCGCGAGGAGATCCCGCACCTGAGCACCTTCTTCCTGCGCGAGGCCTGCGACGACCTCAACAAGCCGGACATCGAGCTCAGCTCCGCCGTGCTGGATTTGTTCGCGCAGTACGTGTGGCCGGGCAACGTCCGGCAGCTGCGCAACGAGATCCGGCGCGCCGTCGCGATGAGCGTCCCGGGCACGACCATCGCACCCGATCTGCTGTCGTCCGAACTGGCCGGGCTGGGCCG
>NZ_DASURI010000957.1:0-6610 GCF_036280135.1 Longimicrobium sp. | reverse complement strand
ACGCCAAACGGGCTCGTGGGCGTGGGGCGCTGCCACACCAGGCCGTCCTGCGTGGTGGCCATGGAGAACAGGAGCTGCGTGGTGTGCATCCCCGCGCCGCGGATGGACACGCCGTTGGGCAGGCTCAGCGTCCCCTTGATGCGGTAGATGCCATGCGGCACGAAGACCACGCTGCCCAGGCCGCTGCTGGCCGTCTGGCTCAGCGTGCCCATGGAGAGCGACGCCGCGGTGATGGCCGCCTGGAAGGCCGCGGTGTCGTCCTGCGTGCTGCTGCTGAGCGCCGTGCCCAGCGCGCCGTACGCCTTGACGTTGAACACCATGCCGCCCTTGTCGGTGGCGGTGGCGCCCTTGTCGATGATCACGTCCGTGACTGCCATGCTGCTTTCCCCTGTTCCGGTGAACGTCCGCTGCTCCGAACGGCCGCCGCGAAGCTCCGTCGCCCCGCGTTCGACCTGCACCGAATATAAACCGAAAATAGAGGCGGATGCAGGCCAACTTTGCACAAATCCCACCCACTCCGCATCCTTCGGATCAACGTCTGCAAAGTATCCGATACAATGTGTTTACGTGTCACATTGACGCGCGTTTTTGATGATTGAATTCCATCGAAATCTGATCGTCCTCATGACAAAAGATTCAGCTCCCGGACGTGGTCATCCTGGGCAGGATGTTGGCTAACCTCGATAGCCAGAAGCGTCATCCTGACAGCGGTTCTCGAGTGGGTGTAGAGCCGTTTCTCACCCGTGCTGTCATTCTGAGGTCGGCCGGCGCCGGCTGGGACTGTCCGTCGCGTACCGCATCAGGCGCCGGCCGGCCGAAGAATCTGGTTGCCGGAGTGCAGGGTCCCGCCCGCGCGCTGAGTTCGCGCGCGGGATCCAGCACGGGCGAGGTCTGTGCGCGGCCCCACCCGATTCTTCGGTCGGAAGGCGCCCACGGCTCCGTGCGACGGAATGGACCGCACCGGGCGCCTTCCTCGCTCAGAATGACAGCATGGGCGAGAAACCACTTCAAACCCATCCGGGATTCGCTGTCAGGATGACGCTCTTGGGCTTCATCAGAAGGCAGATCGGCAACACCTGCTGAGAGTGGCGATCGCGCGGTTCGTGCGCGAGAAGGGTTACGACGAGGGAAGATCTGCCCGGGATGGAGCGGGCACGCACGGGCCACAAACGCGTCGAGCCCGGCCTTCTGGCCGGGCTCGATGATCCCGTGACTTGATCCGCCTTTCGGCTACTTCGCCGCCTTGCGCGGGCGGCCGCGGGTCTTGCCGGCGGGGGCGGGCGCGGCGGGGACCTCGGCGGCGGGCGTCACGCCCAGCATGGGCGCCAGGAACCGGCCCGTGTGGCTGCGCGGGTTGGCCGCGACCAGCTCCGGCGGCCCGGCGGCCACGATCTCGCCCCCCTTGGGCCCGCCCTCCGGCCCCAGGTCGATGATCCAGTCCGCCGTCTTGATCACGTCCAGGTTGTGCTCGATCACCAGCACCGTGTTGCCCCGCTCCACCAGCCGGTGCAGCACCTCCAGCAGCATCCGCACGTCCTCGAAGTGCAGCCCCGTCGTAGGCTCGTCCAGGATGTAGAACGTCTGCCCCGTGGCGACCTTCGAAAGCTCCGACGCCAGCTTGACGCGCTGCGCCTCGCCGCCGGAAAGCGTCGTGGCGCTCTGCCCCAGGTGGATGTAGCCCAGCCCCACGTCCGACAGCGTCTGCAGGGAGCGCTTGAGGCGCGGCACGGCGTCGAACACCTCGCACGCCTCGTCCACCGTCAGGTCCAGCACGTCGGCGATGGAGTGGCCCTTGTAGAACACCTCCAGCGTCTCGCGGTTGTAGCGCCGGCCGCGGCACACCTCGCACGGCACGTAGACGTCCGGGAGGAAGTGCATCTCGATCTTCACCAGGCCGTCGCCCTGGCACGCCTCGCACCGCCCGCCCTTGACGTTGAACGAGAAGCGGCCCGGCGTGTAGCCGCGCATCTTGCTCTCGGGCAGCTCCGCGAACAGCTCGCGGATGACGGTGAAGAGCCCCGTGTACGTCGCGGGGTTCGAGCGCGGCGTGCGGCCGATGGGCGACTGGTCGATGTCGACGATCTTGTCCAGCAGCTCCAGCCCGCTGATGCCCTCGTGCGAACCGGGCACCGTCTTGGCGCGGTAGAACTTGCGCGCCAGGGCGTTCCACAGGATGTCGTTGATGAGCGTGGACTTGCCCGATCCCGACACGCCCGTCACGGCCACGAACGTCCCCAGGGGGATGCGCACGTCCACGTCGCGCAGGTTGTGCTCGCGGGCGCCGCGGATCAGCAGCTCGCGGCCCTCGGCGGGGGCGCGGCGCGCGGAGGGGATCTCGATGCGCCGCTCGCCGCGCAGGTACGCGCCCGTGAGCGACTCTTCCGACGCGATCACGTCGTCCACCGTGCCGGCGGCGATCACGCGGCCGCCGTGGCGCCCCGCGCGCGGGCCCAGGTCCAGCACGTAGTCCGCCGCGCGGATGGTGTCCTCGTCGTGCTCCACCACGAGCACGGTGTTCCCCAGGTCGCGCAGCTGCCCCAGCGTCTCCAGCAGGCGCTGATTGTCGCGCTGGTGCAGGCCGATGGACGGCTCGTCCAGGATGTACAGCACGCCCACGAGCCGCGAGCCGATCTGCGTGGCGAGCCGGATGCGCTGCGCCTCGCCGCCGCTGAGCGTCTCGGCCGAGCGGCCCAGCGTGAGGTACTCCAGCCCCACGTTCACCAGGAACGACAGCCGCTCGCGCACCTCCTTGAGGATGGGCCCGGCGATGTCGCGGGGGATGTGCGGCAGCGTGTCGACGAAGTCGAAGAACTCCAGCGACGCCGCCACGGGCAGCATCACCACGTCGCCCAGCGACCGCCCGCCGATGGTCACGGCCAGGCTCTCCGGCCGCAGGCGCGCCCCGTGGCACACGCCGCAGGGCAGCGTGCTCATGTACTCCTCCAGCATCTCGCGCACGGAGTCGCTGCTGCTTTCGCGGTAGCGCTGCTCCACGTCGCGCACGATGCCGGCCCACTTCATCTTCTTGGGGCCCTTCGCCCCGCCCTTGCCGCCGTCCACGCCGTACATCAGCACCTGGCGCACGTTGTCGGGCAGCTCCTGCCAGGGCGTGTTCAGGTCGAAGCCCAGCGCATCCGCCAGCCCCTGCAGGATGGTGCCGCGCAGGTGGCCGCGGGGCACGCCCCAGGGCAGCACGACGCCTTCCAGGATGGAGAGCGACGGGTCCGCCAGCACCAGGTCGGGGTTGGGCTCCTTGCGGGTGCCCAGGCCGCCGCACGCGGGGCAGGCGCCGTACGGCGAGTTGAACGAGAACTGCCGCGGCTCCAGCTCGGGGATGTTGATGCCGCACTCCGCGCAGGCGTAGTGCTCGCTGAACAGCTGCGGCTCCGGGTCCACCGCGTCCGGCGTGTGGGCGACGACCTGGACGACGCCGTCTGCCGTGCGCAGGGCCGTCTCCACGGCGTCGGCGATGCGGGAGCGGTTCTCCTCGTCCACGGCCACCTTGCGCTCCACGAAGATGCCGATGTCGTGGTTGGCGCGGCGGGCCAGGGCCGGCGGCTCTTCCAGGCGGTGGATGCCGCCGTCCGTGCGCGCGTGGGTAAAGCCCTTGCGGCGCATGTCCTCGAACAGGTCGCGGAACTCGCCCTTGCGGCCGCGGACCACGGGGGCGAGCACCTCCAGCCAGGTGCCGGCGGGCAGCTCCATCAGCCGGTCCACGATCTGGGTGGCGCTCTGGCGCTCCACGGGGCGGCCGCAGCTGGGGCAGTGCGGCGTGCCCGCCCGCGCCCACAGCAGGCGCAGGTAGTCGTAGACCTCCGTCACCGTGCCGACGGTGGAGCGCGGGTTGCGCCCGGCCGTCTTTTGCTCGATGGAGATGGCGGGGGAAAGGCCCTCGATGGAGTCCACGTCGGGCTTTTCCATCATCCCCAGGAACTGGCGGGCGTACGCGGAGAGCGACTCCACGTAGCGCCGCTGCCCCTCGGCGTAGATGGTGTCGAAGGCGAGCGACGACTTGCCGCTCCCGCTCAAGCCCGTGATGACGGTGAGCTTGTCGCGCGGGATCTCGACGTCGACGTTCTGCAGGTTGTGCTCGCGGGCACCCCGGACGATCAGGTTTTCTTCAGCCATCCCGAAAAGTTACCGCAGATTGCCCCGGCATTCAACTGTCCCGGCCCACCGATTTTCTCTCCCCGCTCGACTTCTGGAAAACATCCTGCGCCGCCGCTCCTTATCCGCCGCCGTTAGGCATCGGGAGCAACTGCAAAAACGTTTCTCACGCAGAGGGAGCAGAGGACGCAGAGTACTTCATCGCGCGACGAGCTCCTCCGCGCCTCTGCGGCTCTGCGTGAGAATGCAGTTCGTCTTTTGGATTGAGGCGGATGCGTCCCAGTCCGGCCCGCCACCGCCCCGGAGTACGGGTGGATGGGGAGAAACGGATGGATGCGGATCGCGTTGCAAATGCGGACGATTCACGCGATTGGCAAAGATGACGGCGCAAAGAGGATGGAGGGCGCGCGACTTGCTGCCCTGCCGCCCCGCTGCACCGTGACGGGGTAGCAGCAGGCCGTCGTTCCTGCATGGTGCAGTCCTCCCAGCCGGGCGCCGATCGGGTGTCCGGCGTCCTGCCTCCCTTTCATCCCGGGACCCATCATGGACGACGAGAAGACCCCCGACGAGCAGTACGCGGACGACGACCCCGGCGGCGGTCCGTCCGGCGGCCGCATTCCCCCGCCGCCCGTGCCCCGCGACGAGTGGGTGGCGCGCGTGGTGGACGACCCCGCCTCCGGCCTGCAGCCCGTGCTGCTGCAGGGCTACGTGGGCGACGCGGCCGACAAGGAGAACACGCGCGTCTACCTGGACGCATCCCTCTCGCGGTACGTGGACGTGCGCAACGAGGACGTGCTGCACCACCAGCCGCTGGAGGGCAACCACACGCCCACGGGCGGCAGCATGGTGTGGGTGCGCGGCGACGCCTTCGTGAGCCAGGGCACGGGGGGCGGATCGGCCGCGGGCGGCTTCTTCACCGGCCCCGTGCTGGAGCAGAACCGCCAGCCCGGCGTGGTGGGCGCGGCCCGGCCCGGCGGGCAGGTGCACATCACCCTCCTCACGGTGGGCGGGTGCCACACGCGGGGGATCTGGTGCCCGCCCGGCGGAACGGCCGCCACGCTGTGCACGCACAACATCATCTGCTCGCGGGTGTGCCAGGACCCGCTGGGCGGCATCGGTCCCGTCGTGGGGACGGTGGCCGGCTTCACGGGCGAGCCGCCCCTGGCCACGGACCGCTGCCCGCCCAGCGTGGGCTGCTTCGCGCATCCCACCATCCGCCAGCCGCAGGACTTCCAGCCGTTCGCCGCCGCGGCGCCGATGGCGGGTGGCGCGTTCACGCGCTTTCCCTGCTCCGCCGTGGACGCGTGCCCCAGCGCCCTGGGCTGCACCGTCCAGGGCTGCGGGCCCATCGGCGTGACCGGGTGGCGGGGATGCGGGCAGCCGCACATCTCGCTCCCCGGCTGCGTGCACACGGGCACCTGCTCGGCCGTGGACGCGTGCCCCACGCGCCTGTGCCCGGCCGGCGGAGACACCGTGCAGGCCGGCTTCGTGGGCGCGGGGCCGCAGGCGGCCATCGGCACCTACCGCGTGGGATGCCCCACGCTCGGGTTCACGTGCACGTACGTCAACTGCCCGCAGGCTCCCGTGGGCGCGCAGGCCGCGGCGCCGCAGCAGGCAGCCGTGGGCACCTTCTATCCGGGATGCCACACGCTGGGCTTCACGTGCACGTACATCAACTGCCCGCCGCAGGGCACGGTGGCGGGGACGTTCGCCTCCATCCCGGGCTGCGTCCAGCCCACGCGGCTGATCGGCTGCACGGGCTACCCGGGATGCGCGCCGCACATCTCGATGCCGGGGTGCATGCCTTCCGCCGTGGACGCGTGCCCCTCGCGGCTGTGCCCGCCCAACGGCGGCGGGGTGGAGACGGTGCAGGCCCGCTTCGCGGCGGCGGCCCCGCAGGCGGAGGCACACGCGCCCGGCACCTATGGCCCGGGATGCACGCTGGGCTTTACCTGCACGTACGTGGGGTGCCCGCAGCAGCCGATGGGCGCGGAACAGGCGGCTCCCCAGGCCGCCGCCGGCACGTACGGACCGGCGTGCACGCTGGGCTTTACCTGCACGTACGTGGGATGCCCGCCGTCCCCGCAGGGCCCCGAAGCCGCGGCTCCGCAGGCGGCGGCCGGCATCCCCACGGGGCAGTACTCGCCGGCGTGCCCGAGCTTCGGGTTCACGTGCACGTACGTGGACTGCCCGCCACAGACGGGCGGCATCACGGTGATCCCGGGCTGTCCGCCGCCGACGGGCCCCATGGGCACGGTGGCGACGGTGTGCACGCAGCTGGGCTGTCCGCGGACGAGCACCTGTCCACCCACGTACACGCCCGGCTGCGGCGGAGCCGGCGCGGAGGTGGCTGCGGCGGGCCCGTACACGCACTACCAGGGCTGCTACACGTTCGGCTTTACGTGCACGCAGTTCTGCTGACGGGATGATGATCGCCGGGGCCGCGCGCGGGTGGCGCGGCTCCGGCGGAACTGCAGGGAATAGGGAACAGGGAATAGGGAAT
>NZ_DASURI010000956.1:0-4704 GCF_036280135.1 Longimicrobium sp. | reverse complement strand
CATACGCGCTCATCACCTGATCGCGATCGGTAAAAGCAGGGAACCCCCGGGACGCGTGTGCATCTCGGGGGCGCCACGGGACGACGGCCGCGCGGAATCAGGCGGCGGCGGGCTGGGCTTCGAGGACGCCCTCGGCGCTCTCGGCGATCAGGTGATCGACCACGGCCTTGAGGTCGCCCGTCTTCTGGTAGACGGCGATCTGCCGGTCGGCGCTGCTGCCCTCGTCCATGATGCGGAACGCGTACGCCACCTCGGCCCGCGTACCCAGGTCATCTACCACGTCGTCCACGAACCACTCCAGCATCTCGCGGATGAGCGTGCGCGCGGGGCACTCCTTCTGCTTGCCGAAGTCGATGAGGTTGCCGTCCAGCCCGTAGCGCACGGCGCGCCACTTGTTCTCCTCGACCAGGTCGGCGCCGTACACGCGGAAGGTCATGTTGTCGCGGCGCAGCTTCCACAGCTTGCGGATGACGGCCTGCAGGATGGCCGCGATGGCCACCGCCTCCTCCACCCGCGTGCACACGTCCAGGAAGCGGTACTCCAGCGTGGGATACGCGTGGTGCGGGCGCAGGTCCCAGTAGATCTTGCTGCCGTCGGGCACGCAGCGCGTCTTGACCAGCGTCTCCATCAGCTCGCTGAAGTCGCCCCAGCCGCGCATGATGCGGGGCACGCCCGTGCGCGGGAAGTTGCGGAAGATGACGCTGCGGTAGCTCTTGAGCCCCGTGTTGCGCCCCATCCAGAACGGCGAGCTGCTGCTGAGGCACAGGATGTGGGGGATGAAGTACCGCGACACGTTCATGGCGTCGATGAGGAACTCCGGGTCCTCGATGCCCACATGCACGTGCGTGCCAAAGATCAGCAGCTGCTGGGCGAGGTCCTGCATGTCCTGCTTGACCCCGATGTAGCGCTCCAGCGGCGTGATCTCCTGCGTCATCCAGCTGCTGAACGGGTGCGTGCCGGCCGCGACCACCTTGAGGTTCTTGCGGGCGGCCAGCCCCATCACCATGCCGCGCAGGCGCCGCAGCTCCGCGCGCACCTCCTGGGGCGTGCGGCACACGGTGGTGCCCACCTCCACGATGGACTGGTGCAGCTCCGGCTTGATCTCCCCCAGCACCATGTGATCATCCTCCAGCAGCTCCGTGATGTAGCTGCGCAGCTCCCGGGTCTCCGGGTCGATGATCTGGTACTCTTCTTCGATGCCGAGGGTGAGCGAAGGCTCCTTCATGCGGCGTCCCGGTCGGTGCGGGTGGAGGCGTTTTTCGGGAGAGACGATGACGGCCGGACGGCCGTTTTGCTACACGATTTTCTGCACGGATCGCGCCGCTTACACGTCCTGGTACCGCACGTCCATCACGCCCGCGCGCCGCGCCCGGCCCTCGAAGCGCAGCAGGTCGCCCTCGCGGCCCCGAAAACCGGCCGTGTTGAGGACGAACCAGGGCCGCGCCTCCGTCGGAAGCGCACCGTCGGGCCAGGCGTCGCCCAGCCAGCGGGCCAGGATCTCCATCCCGTACCACGCGGCCGCCATCCCCAGCAGCGCGTCGTCCGCGAGGATGGCGAGGACGGACGGCCAGCCCCGCTCGCGCAACGCCTGCTCGAACGGATCGTCCGAGGGATGCGCGACGCTGTCGGCCACGAAGTCGGCGTGCTCGCGCTGCATCTCCTCCGTCAACACGGCGAGGGGAAGGAGGAACGAGCAGTCCACCTCCTCGATCCCTTCCGTCCGCCAGTGCTGGCCAAAGTTCATCGCGCGCAGCTTGAGCTGCGCGGGGCACACGGGCACGCCGTCCGCCGTGCCGCAGACGCGGTCCTCCGGCCAGCCCAGGCGGGCGCGGAGGTGCATGGGCATCTCGGGCTCCAGCTTACCGCTCCTCGACGAGGAAGGTGGCCACGCTGGAGCCGCCGCCCGCCGTCACGTTCAGCAGCGGGTCCGTGGCGATGCGCGTCAACGCGCCGTCCACGTGGGCCGTGTCGCTCACGTACGGCGCCAGGTCCAGCATGCGGTCCGTCACCTGCACGCCACCGTCCACCCAGCTGGGGTACGGCTCCACGGGCAGGATGATGCGCTGCTGCACCACGTGCGGCCGCTCCAGCGCCGTCCGGATGGCCGCCTGCCACTCGTCGTCCGAGACCAGCCAGCCCAGGACGATGCCGTGGCCGCCGTAGTCGTCGTTGGGCTTGAGGACCAGGTTCTCGCGGTTCCGGGCCATCCACGGCAGCAGGTCGATGTCCTTGCCGTCATGGTCCGTGTGGCGCTCCTCCACCACGCGGGTCCAGGGGATGGACGCGCGGATGGCGGCCAGCTCGTCCGCCGTGAACATCTCCGCGTTGCGCTCGTCGCCCAGGACGGCCAGGCCCGCCTTCTTGTAGATGATCTTGCAGCGGAACGGGTTCACCATGCAGACGGCCCCGTCGCGCACGGCCCGCGCGACGGGGTTGTCCATCCCCATCCGCAGCAGCAGCTCGTCGATGAGCACGCGCTTGTAGATGAGCGTGATCTCGAACCCGCCCGGCGCGATGAGCTTGCCGTCGCGGTACTCGCACTCGCGCGGGTCCGCGATCTCGCAGGGGATGCCCTGCGCGCGAAAGTACTCGCGGAAAAAGACGAACTCGCTGGTCGTGGGCACGTCCGCCCAGTCCAGGATGCCGATGCGCGGCACCTCGCGCCGGCCCCGCCACTCGTGGAACGCGCGCAGCAGCGAGTGCAGCACGCCGTGCCGCGCGGGAAGCGGAAGGAGGACGTGGTCGCGCAGGAACTCGCCCGTGACGGGGAGCGCCAGCATCACCTCCGACAGCTCGTCCATGTACGCCGGGCCCGCGGGGGTCTCGGCGTTGTATTCCGTGACCTTGAGCGTGCCCTCGTCCGACGAGAAGAAGGTGTCCAGCCGCGACGTGGGGCACGGCGAGCGAAAGCCGGGGTCGAAGCGCACCACCTCTTCTTCCCAGTCCAGCAGGCGGAACTGCGCGCGGAACGCGTCGTCCACCAGGGCGCGCTCATGGGCCTTGCGGTAGGCCGACATGAGCGTGCCGATCCGCCGGCGGATCCACGCGTACTGGCCCGGCGTGAGCATGCGCGGGCGCAGCACGGAGCACAGCGGCCGGTCGCCGAAGTACATCCCCCGGCGCCGGTGCTGCTCCTCCATGCGCTCGGCGCTGTCGGCGGCGAGCGCGGGGTCCTGCAGCAGCGCGTGCCAGCGCTCGATGGCCCCGCGCGCGACGGCCGCGTCGCTCACGCGTGCCCCTCGCTCGCCTGCTCGTCCACCACCCGGTCCGGCGCGTCGCCCGGATCGGCGGACGCGCGGCCGCCGCTGCCCATCACCCCGCCGTTGTCGGCCGTGGCCGCGTCGCCGCCGTCCGCCGTGACGCCGCCGCCCGTGGACGACGCGCCGTCCGCTCGTCCGCCGCTGCTGCCCGCCTGGCCCGTATCCGCCGGGGACGCATCCACCGAACGGCCGGCCGCGCCGCCGCCGAACGTGGTGCCGGGCTCGCCCGAGGCGCGCGTGGGGGCGTGGATCACGGGCGAGGCGGCCACGGCGGCGGACAGGTCGCGGCGGCCCTGAAAGAGCTGCCGCCAGCCCAGCTCGGCGGCCTGGTTGCGCGGGTTCTTCGCCAGGCGGATGGCCATGTCGGCCATGCCGTTGACCACCCACTCGAAGTAGTGCTCCGTGAGCGAGTAGATGTCCATGTCGGGCGCGGGGTTCATGAAGTCGATGGCGTACGGAACGCCGTCCTTCACGGCCCACTCCATGGAGTTCATGTCGTAGCCCAGGGCGCGCACCAGCTTGAGCGAGTCCGCCACCACGCGCGTGCCCAGGTCGCCGCTCATGTGGGCGTGGTCCACGTGGTACTTGCGCTCGCCCGGGTCGTACTTGATGGGCATCACTTCGTCCTGCCCCAGGCAGATGCAGCGGATGAAGTGGTCCCACTTGATGAACTCCTGCACCACCATCGTCAGCAGGCCGGAGTTGTCGTAGTGGTGGATGAGCTCGTCCAAGGTGCGGCAGATGTACACGTCCTTCCATCCGCCGCCGTGGGCGTCCTTGAGCACGCAAGGAAGGCCCACGTAGTCGATGACGCCCTGCCAGTCCAGCGGGTACTGCAGGTTGCGCAGCGACTCGTCGTGGACGATGCCGGGGATGTACTCCTTGTTGGGGAGCACCACGGTCTTGGGGTGGGCGATGCCCAGCGAGGTGGCGAGCGCGGCGCCAAAGAACTTGTCGTCGGCCGTCCACATGAACGGGTTGTTGACGACGGTGGTGCCCTGCAGCACGGCCTGCTTGAGGTAGGTGCGGTAGAACGGCACCTCGTGGCTGATGCGGTCGATGATGACCGCGTACTCCGCGGGCTGGTCCATCCGCGGCGCGCCCAGGGTGACGTACTCGGCGGTGACGCCTTCGTCGCGCCGGTTCACCTCGTCGATGAAGTGCGGGGGAAACGACCACTCCCGCCCCACGATCAGCCCCACTTTCAGCGTCATCGTCCCATCCCCTTGCGCGTGGTTGGAAAAACTCGGTCGATCCGTGTGATCGCGCTTCATCTTCGAACTGCGTCGGGCGCTGGCCCCAGATCCCTGGCGGACGATCTCTCGCCCGCGGAGGCCCTCCCCCCGGCCCCCTGCCCCCGCTTCGCGGGGGAGGGGGAGAACTGCGCTTCTTCATGCACGGTGGAGAGATCACGCCGGCAGCGGCCCGCCCCTCCCCCGGCCCC
>NZ_DASURI010000955.1:0-6616 GCF_036280135.1 Longimicrobium sp. | reverse complement strand
ATCCTCGTGCTCCGTTTCCGTCATCCACACGTACACGGCGCCGGGCGCCACGTAGAACACGCGCCCCGGGGGGCCCAGCACGGCGCTGCCCTGGCAGTCCATCTCCTCCGCTTCCAGGTCGCAGACGGTCACCGTGTGCAGCGCCACGCCCTCGCGCGCGTCGATGGGGCGGCCGGGCCGGTAGACGCGCGTGGCCGGCAGGATGCGGCGAAAGGCGTCGCGCTCGCCGTCGCGGTGCCACCGGCGCATGGCCGGAAAGTGCTCGAACGGGTCGCCGTCCAGCCCCAGCTGCTGCGGCGTGTAGAACACCAGCTTGCCCCCGATGAGCCGGCTGGCGTAGTTGCGCGACGAGTAGTAGTCGTTGCTGCGCAGGTGATAGGTGCTGCGGTGGCTCAGCCGCCCTTCCGGCGTGATGCGGAACAGGCCCACCTCCGTCCCCCCGCGCATGTAGCTGAAGCCGATGACCACCACGGCGTCGCCCGAGACGAGCAGCTCGTCGTACCAGGCGTCGGTGGGGTCCACGTCCGGCCCGAACGCGTCCACGGAGGAGACGGGCCGCAGCGTGTCGCCGCCCACGGCCACGGTAAACAGGCGGCCGCGGCGCAGCATCACCAGGTAGTCGCCGTGCACCTTGACGATGCCGCCCTCGTCCACGCCCGCGTGCTGCACGTTGGTGATGGACTCGGCCTCGGCGTTCTCGTAGGTGCCGCTCTCCGCGCCCGGCTCCGGCTCGGCGGCGGGCGCCATCTGCACCACGTCCGGCGACTCCTCGTAGCGGCGAGCCGTCCGCCGCTGCTGCTTCGACAGCTCGCGCAGGTAGTCGCCCAGCTCGGCCTCGGAGGCGAACGCCGGCAGCGTCTCCGTGACCGGCGCGCTGGCCAGGCGCGTGGTGCCGGGATGCTCCGCGCAGCCGGCCAGGATACAGGCCGCCGCCAGCCCCGCCAGCGTGGCTCCCGCAAGAATCTTCATGGTCATGGACCCCTTGGTTCGTGCTCCGTCCTTCCCTTCCTCCCTTCCTGTCCCGCGCTAAAGGAACGCATCTCCGCCGCCCCATCTGACGCGGAGGCAGATGTCCGTCGCCCCATGGTTCTACGGAAATTGGCACACGGGGCCTGCGGCCAACGGAGTGAACGGTTTTCTCTCGAGCAGGTACCGTCGACTCCGTTCGCCGCGGGCGACGTGTGAGAATGCCGTTTCAACCTGCCGCGGAGGCGAGGCCCGCGGGGCTGGCAGAACGCGGGACCGCGCATCATCATTCAGCCGTCCGCGACGTCCGCTCCGCACATCCCTCCCCGACTCCGCCCCATGATCCCACGCATCCGCCCCCGGCGCGCGCCGCTGGCCGCCGTTCTCGCCGCGCTCGCCCTGGCCGCGCCGCTCCACGCGCAGGACTCGCTGACGGCGCTGCTGCGTGCCAACGCCCACGTCATGCGCGCCGAGCCGGATGGCAGCCTGTCGGGCCCCGGCGCCGAGCTGCTGATTGCCGCCGGCCGCGACGCGCAGTTCTTCCTCGTGGGCGAGGAGCACGGCGTGGCCGAGGTGCCGCGCGTGACGGGCGCCCTGTTCCGCGCGCTGGCGCCGGCCGGCTACCGGCACCTGGCCATCGAGACGGGCGACGCGCTGGCGGCGGAGCTCAACCGCCAGGTGCTGGCCGACGCCACGGGCGCGGCGTACACGGCGTTCCTGCGCGACCATCACCCCGTGGCGCCGTTCTACGGCTGGCGCGAGGACGCGGCCATGCTGCGGGAGGTGATCGGCGCGGCGGGGGGACGGCCGGACGTGCTGTGGGGGCTGGACTACGACATCATGGCGGACCGCTACGCCCTGCGCCGCCTGCGCGACATGGCGCCCAGCGCCCGCGCCCGCGCCGTGGCCGACAGCGTGATCGCCGTGGCCGATTCCAGCTTCCGGCTGGCGCTCTCCACGCCCAACCCCGGGCTGCTGATGATGTTCGGCGGCCCGGACGACGTGTACGCGCCCCTGCGCCAGGCGTACGCGCCCGCCCCTGGGAGCGAGGCGGACCGCATCCTCCGGCTGATGGAGGAGACGCGCGTCATCAACGGCCAGTTCGGGCGGGGGCAGAACTACCTGTCCAACTACACCCGCGCGCAGCTCAACAAGCGGCAGCTCATGCGCTTCCTGGACGAGGCCCGCGCGCGCGACGGGCAAATGCCCAGGGTGATGATGAAGTTCGGCTTCAGCCACATGGTGCGCGGCCGCAGCGTGACGCAGGTGTTCGACCTGGGCACGCTGGCGTCGGAGCTGGCGGACGTGAACGGCGGCCACTCGTTCGGCGTGCTGATGCTGCCGGGCGCGGGCAGCAGCCAGGCCGTGACGGACCCGCGCGTGTTCCGGTCCATGGAGGTGCCCGTGGAGGTGGAGGCATGGGCGCAGCCGTTCTACGCCGCGGCGGATCCGGGCGCGTGGACGGTCATCGACCTGCGCCCGTTCCGCAACCGCATCCCGCGCCTGGGCGCGCTGCCGGACGCCACCCTGCGCGTGCTGTACGGCTTCGACGCCGTCGTCATCCTCTCCGGCAGCGGCCCCCAGCACGACATGGAGCTGCGGTAGACGCGGCGCTGGCGAGGGTCGTGCAGTTCCCCCGCACCGAGACGCGGGCGACCCGTCCGCGAAACCGTCAACGGAACCGGGATTGGATTCGATGCGCATCATCCGCTACGCGGCCCTGCTCCTGGCCTCGCTCGCCGCGACGGACGCGGCGGCCCAGTGCGCCGACCGCCGCGTGCAGGCGGAGCTCGCGGAAATGCGCGGCGAGCTGCAGGGCGCGTCGCTGGACTGCACCGTGGCGGCGCGCGGCGACCTGGATGGCGACGGGGCGCGGGATGCCGTGCTGCTGCTGAGCTACGAGGGGATGGGCGGCGGCAACAACTGGGGCAGCTTCCTCTACGTGCTGCTCGCCGACCGTTCCGCGCCGTTGCTGGAGGAGCCGGAGGCGGAGCGTGGGCCGATCGACTCCGTCACCGTGGCGGGGCGCGAGGTCCGCGTGCGGACGCTGGAGTACCGCGACGGCGACGGCCGCTGCTGCCCGTCCGGCCGCGACGCCTTTGCCCTGCGCGTGGAGGAGCGCCGCCTGGTGCGCGTTCCCGTCCGCGGCTGGTGAGCGGCGCCGTCGTGAAGCCGCGTACGTCGAGGGATGCGGACCAGCCGCGTCCCTCGCTCGATGTCGGCCAGGTGCCCGGGCTTGCCGAGCTCCTCCGGACGCTGGATCATGAGGGGGAGATCCTCCTGGTCCAGGGTGGCGAGCCGGTGGCGCGCATCGTCCCCGTGTCCGCTGCCCGCAAGCGTGCACGAAAGCCCGGCAGCGCGCGCGGGCTGATCCACGTGGCGGACGACTTCGACGCCATGCCGAAAGATCTCCAGCCGTACTTCTGAACTGATCTCTATCTGATGCGCTCCATCCTGCTCTTGCCGCTCCTCTTCCTCCCGCTCGCGGCGGCGCCCCTGCGCGCGCAGGGGTGCGATGACCCGCGCGCGACGGCGGAGATGGCGCGCATCCGGCAGGAGATCGGTGCGCCGGACGTGATGTGCGTGGAGTTCGCCCGCGGCGACGTGGACGGCGACGGGCGCGACGATGCCGTGCTCGACATCGGCTACGAGGTCATGGGGATGGAGAACGGCAGCCGCAGCCGGCTCTACGTCCTCTTCGGCGACCCGGCCGCGCCGCTGGCGGCGGAGCCGGACGAGCCGCGGGGCGCCGTGCAGGCCGTCCGCATCGACGGCCCCGTCATCCGCGTGGAGACGCTGGCGTCCCGCCCCGACGATCCGCCCTGCTGCCCGTCGCTCATCGGCACCATGGTGCTGCGCGTGGAAGGCCGCGCCCTCCTCCGCGCGCTGGACCTGTAGCGGTGCAGGTGGATCATCGTCCTCCTGACATTGCCGCCGAACGGCTGGATGATCAATCGACACGCTCCACGTCCGTCAAGCACACTTCCTGACGGAATACGGATGGCGCGATGCAGAAATCTTTGATAGCTTCCATCCCCGATCGGCGCCGCGGTCCCCGCCGGCGCCCGCTCCACCCCTCCACGACCGCAGCGGAACCATGGTCACCACCGCACGACGCGCGCACGTTTCCGAAAAGGCCGGCCGGTTCACCGAGTCCGTGATCCGCGAGATGACGCGGCAGGCGCTGGCGCACGGCGCCGTGAACCTGGCGCAGGGCTTTCCCGACTTCGGCGCGCCGGACGACATCAAGCGCGCGGCCGTGGAGGCCATCGACCGCGACGTGAACCAGTACGCCATCACCTGGGGCGCGCGCGATCTTCGCCAAGCGCTGGCGCAAAAGACCGCCTGGCACCTGGGGCTGGAGATCGACCCCGAGCGCGAGGTCACCGTCACCTGCGGCGCCACGGAGGGGATGATCGCCACGCTCATGGCCACGGTGGACCCCGGCGAGGAGGTGGTGATCTTCGAGCCGTTCTACGAGAACTACGCGCCCGACGCCATTCTTTCCGGCGCCAGGCCCGTCTACGTGCGGCTGCACGCCCCCGACTGGACGTTTGATCCCGACGAGCTGCGCGCCGCGTTCAGCGAGCGGACGAAGGCCATCGTGCTGTGCAACCCCAACAACCCGCTGGGCAAGGTGTTCTCGCGGCAGGAGCTGCAGCTCATCGCGGACCTGTGCATGGAGCACGACGTGCTCTGCATCACGGACGAGATCTACGAGCACATCCTGTACGACGGGGCCGAGCACGTCTGCATGGCGCAGCTGGAGGGGATGCGCGAGCGGACCGTCGTCGTCAACTCCATGTCCAAGACGTACTCCGTCACGGGCTGGCGCGTGGGCTACTGCATTGCCCCGCCGCACATCACGGCCGCCATCCGCAAGGTGCACGACTTCCTGACGGTGGGCGCGGCGGCGCCGCTGCAGGCCGCGGGCGCGTACGCCCTGTCGCTGCCCCGCGAATACTACCACCACCTTTCCGCGGACTACCAGGCGCGCCGCGACCTGTTCATGCCCGCGCTGGAAAAGGCCGGCTTCGGCATCTCCGTCCCCAAGGGGGCGTACTACGTGATGACGGACATCAGCCGCTTCGGCTTTCGCAACGACGTGGAGTTCGCCATGCACCTGGTCAAGGAGGTGGGCGTGGCGTGCGTGCCCGGCAGCAGCTTCTACAGCCGCCCGGAAGACGGCGCCAACCAGGTGCGCTTCTGCTTCTGCAAGCGCGACGAGACGCTGCTCGCCGCCGTGGAAAAGCTGTCGAAGCTGTCCGCCTGATGACGCCGGATGCGGATGGGCGCGCGGCCCTCTCCCGCGCGCCCATCCGCATCCGGAACCTCCGGCACCCCGCCCCTGTACCATGCCGCCGTCGCGCCCGGCGCGGGCGCGGCCACCGGCGGCACGACGCCTCCCATCCGCAGGATCCGCGTCGTCCCCGCCGGCTCCCCCGAAGGTCATCGCTCCCCCCTCACCTGCCAGACCGGTACAATGCGCATCCGTTTCATCGCCCCGCCGCTCCTGGCCGCCGCCGTCGCGGCCGTGCCCGCCGCCGCGCAGGTGGAGGGCGACTATCGCCTGGTCAGCATCAACAACCAGCCGCTCCCCGTCGAATCGCCCACGGAAGCCGGCGTCATTGTGCATGGCTCGTCCGTCGTGTTCGGCACGGACGGGCGGTTCAGCATGTCCATGACGGGCCGCGCCGCCGGGGGCGAGCACACCCAGCAGGCCGCCGGCACCTACGTGGCGACCCGCGAATCCATCCGCCTGACGCCCGAGCCCTCCGGCGGAAGCACCATCGACTTTCGCTGGATGCGCCGCGGCGACACGCTGCGCATCCACGACCGCGACCGCAACGAGTTTCGCTTCGTGCGCCAGGCCGCCCAGGCCGGCGGCGAGGCGTGGAGCCCCGGCACCTGGGCGCTCGTGGAGATCAACGGCCACGGGATGCCCGCGCCGTGGATGAACAGCGGCATGACGGTGACCCGCTTCACGCTCCGGTTCACGGCCGACGGGCGGCTTACCTCGCGGATGTTCGGCATGGACGAGGGCCGCTCGGTGGATGACGAGGACGATGCGCGCTTTCGCGTCCAGGGCGACAAGCTGCTCATGCTGGACAGCTCCGGCGACGGGTCCGTGGAGGAGGAGATCGTCTGGTTCATCCGCGACGGCACGCTGCGGCTGGTGGACGACGACGGAGACGTCCTCGTCTTCAGGCGCCAGTAGCCGCCGGCGTCTCGCCCACCCTTGATGAACGCCACCATGCGCACTCTCGCCGCCGCCCCGCTCCTGCTGCTGGCCACGCTGGCCGCCCGCCCCGCCGCCGCGCAGGTGGAGGGCCGCTACCAGGTCGTGAGCATCAACGACCACGCGCTTCCCGCCCCGTACCCCGGGGAACCCGGGATCATGATCACGCGCGCGGCGTTCTGGCTCCACGCCGACGGCTCGTTCAGCACGTCGATGTCGGCGGACACGGGCGATGAACAGGACACGGACGACGAGTCCGGCACCTACGAGGTCGCCGGCGATTCGCTCCGGCTGTCGGACGAGTACGGCGGCCGGCCGGAAGCATACCGCTGGGCCCGCCAGGGCGACACGCTGCGCCTGCACGACGACGGCGAGAACGTGTACCGGCTCGTGCGCGAGCCCGTGCTGGCC
>NZ_DASURI010000954.1:0-2786 GCF_036280135.1 Longimicrobium sp. | reverse complement strand
AAGGGGGTGGCCGTCCCCCACCGCGGCGTCGTGCGCCTGGCCCGCGGCGCGGACTACGCGCCCCTGGGCCCCGGCGCGCGCGTGGCGCAGCTGTCCAGCACGGCGTTCGACGCCGCCACCTTCGAGGTCTGGGGCGCGCTGCTCAACGGCGGCACCCTGGTGGTCCTTCCCCCCGGCCCCCTCTCGGCGGGCGAGCTGGGCGCGGCCCTGCGGGCGGGCGCGGTGACGACGCTGTGGCTCACGGCGGGGCTCTTTCACCGGATGGTGGACGAGGACCTGGAGGGGCTCCGCGGCCTGCGCCACCTGCTGGCCGGCGGCGACGTCCTTTCGCCGGCCCACGTGCGGCGCGTGCGCGAGGCGCTCCCGGCCCTGCGCCTGGTGAACGGCTACGGGCCCACGGAGAACACCACCTTCACCTGCACCCACGCCGTCGTCCGGGCGCCGCGCGACGGGAGCCCCGTCCCCATCGGCGGGCCCGTGGCGCACACCCGCGTCTTCGTGGCCGACGTGCACGGCGCGGCGGCCCCCGTGGGCGTTCCCGGGGAGCTGTGGGCCGGCGGGGCGGGGGTGGCCCGCGGCTACCTGGGCGACCCCGCCCTCACGGCCGCGCGCTTCGTCCCCGACCCCTTCTCCGGCCGGCCCGGGGCCCGCGTGTACCGCACGGGCGACCGCGTGCGCTGGCGCGAGGACGGGGCCCTGGAGTTCCTGGGGCGCATGGACGGGCAGGTCAAGCTCCGCGGCTTCCGCATCGAGCCGGCGGAGGTGGAGGCCGCCCTGCTGTCCTACCCCGGCGTGCGCCAGGCGCGCGTCCTCGCGCGCGAGGATACCCCCGGCGAGCGGGCGCTCGTGGCCTACACGGTGGGCGACGCGGACGCCGACGCCCTGCGGGCCCACCTGGGCGCCACCCTGCCGGCGTACATGGTGCCGGCCGCGTTCGTGCCGCTGGACGCGCTGCCCCTGACCCCCAGCGGCAAGGTGGACGCGCGGGCCCTGCCCGCGCCGGGGTACGACGCCGGGCGCTACGTGGCGCCCCGCACGGAGGTGGAGCAGGTGCTGGCCGGGGCGTGGGCCGAGGTGCTGGGGCGCGAGCGGGTGGGCGTGCGGGACAGCTTCTTCGAGCTGGGCGGCCACTCGCTGCTGGCCATGCGGCTCATCTCGCGCGTGCGCGCCGCCTTCGGGGTGGAGCTGCCCATCCGGGCCGTCTTCGCCGGGCCCACGGTGGAGGCCATGGCGGCCGAGGTGGAGCGGCTGGTCTACGAGGACGTGCTGGCCGCCCCCGAGCCGGACGACGCGCCCCCGGCCGGCGAGGCCCCCGGCACCCGTCCCCCGCCCATCGCCCGGGTGCCCCGCGACGGGCCCCTCCCCCTCTCGTTCGCGCAGCAGCGGCTGTGGTTCGTGGACCGGCTGCAGCCGGGGCGCGCCGCGTACAACATGCCCTTCGCCGTGCGCGTGGGCGGCCCCCTCTCGCGGGCGGCGCTGGCGCGCGCCCTGGCGGCCACCGTGGGCCGGCACGAGTCGCTGCGCACCTTCTTTCCCCTCGTGGACGGCGAGCCCGTGCAGCGGGTGTGCCCCGCCGGCCCCGTGCCGCTCCCCGTGGTGGACCTGGGCGGGGTGCCCCGGGCGCACCGCGCGCGGCAGCTGGCGCGCATCGCCGCCGCCGAGGCCGCCCGGCCGTTCGACCTGGCGGCGCGCCCGCCCCTGCGGGGGCTGCTGGTGCGGCTGGGCCCGGACGACCACGCCGTGCTCCTGACCCTGCACCACATCGCCAGCGACGGGTGGAGCATGGAGATCTTCGTCCGCGAGATCTCCACCCTGTACGAGGCGTTCGTGGAGGGGCGCGACCCGGCGCTCCCCGACCTCCCCGTGCAGTACGCCGACTTTGCCGCGTGGCAGCGGGCCTGGCTGTCGGGGCCCGTGCTGGAGCGCGAGGCCGGGTGGTGGCGGGCGCGGCTGGCCGGCGCGCCGCCCCTGCTGGACCTTCCCCCGGACCGCCCGCGCCCCGCCGTGGCCCGCGCCGCGGCCGGGGCCGTGGTCTTCGACGTGGACGCGGAGACGACGGAGCGGCTGGACGCCCTGGCCCGGGCGGAGGGCGCCACCCTCTTCATGGCGCTGCTGGCGGCGTGGCAGGCCCTGCTGGCCCGCTGGAGCGGCCAGGACGACGTGGTGGTGGGCAGCCCCATCGCCGGGCGCAACCGCCTGGAGACGGAGGGGCTGATCGGGATGTTCGTGAACCTGCTGGTGCTGCGCGCCGACCTGGCCGCCGACCCGCCCTTTCGCGCCCTCCTGCGCCAGGTGCGCGACACGACCGTGGCCGCGTACCAGCACCAGGACCTCCCCTTCGAGAAGCTCGTGGAGGAGCTGGGGGTGGAGCGCACCCTGGCGTATACCCCCCTCTTCCAGGTGCTGTTCGCCCTGCAGAACACCCGCCGGGGTGACCTGCGGCTGGGCGGGGCCCGGGTGGAGAACCTGCACCGGGGCACGGGGACGGTGAAGTTCGACCTGTCCATGAACCTGGTCCAGGATGCCGCCGGGCTGCACGGGCGTCTGTCGTACCGGGCGCAGCTGTGGGACGAACCGACCCTGGCGGAGCTCCTGCGGCGCTACGCGCGCCTGCTGGAGGCCGTCGCGGCCGATCCCGGCGCGCGGGTCTCGGCGCTGCCGCTGGTGGACGCGGCCGAGCGGGCGCGGCTGCTGGCGGATGCCCGCGGCGAAGACCGCCCGCGCCCGGCGGGGTGCATCCACGAGGCGTTCCAGGCGTGGGCCGCCCGCGCGCCCCACGCCCCGGC
>NZ_DASURI010000953.1:0-5103 GCF_036280135.1 Longimicrobium sp. | reverse complement strand
GTTGAACGCGTCCTGCCGCACGAGGCCCGCGTCCGTCGTCTGGCGGTACACCTTCTCCATCAGCTGCTCGGTCTCGCTGCCCTGGAAGTAGCTCTGCGCCACGCCCCAGTGCGAGTTGGGCGCCTTGGTCACGCCCTCGTGCCGGCGCACCGCCGGTTCCAGCGCGGCGAACACGGACTGCGTGCAGGTGCCGCTGCCGCGCCCGTTCTGGTCCGCGTGCCACCGCCGGGCCGCCTCGGGCGCCGAGGCGTCGCCGTACAGGCCGGGGTGCAGCACGATGCTGAAGTCCACGGCCGGCCAGGGCTCCGCCAGGTACATGAGCCCCCCGTTGGGACCGCCGTTGGGACGGGCGACGGGGTGGCGGTCCAGGATGTCGAAGTTCATCTGCGCCAACGCGTTGCCCAGCACGCCGTTCTTGCGGTTGGGGAACGGCGCCATCTCGCGCAGGCCGATCGACACCGAGGGATCGTTGAGCGTGAGCTTGGGCCAGTCGCGCGCCGACACGTGAAAGCTGGTCGTGAACGTCTTGCGCTCCACGGCGCCGTCGTCGCCCGTGAGCTCCAGGTCCACGCTCACGCGGCTGCCCGCCACGGCCGATCCCTGCCAGACGTACTCCGTGTTGGCGCCGTGGCTGGTGCCCGGAGCCTCGGCGATGGTAAAGCCGGTGCCCGTGGAGCGACGGCCCAGGACCTTGTACGCCTTGTCGGGGGTGATGGCGCAGCGCACCGTCTTGCCGCGCTCGATGGTGCTGGCGCCGTCCGCGCCCTTGCACTCCAGGATGGGATCGGTGATCTGCTCCACCGTCAGCACCTGCCCGCTGCTGAAGGCGAACATGGGGATGGGCTCGGGGTGGGCTGAGCACCGCACCTCCACCCCCAGCCCCTGGCGCGCCACCCAGATGGGCGTGTTGGCCTCGAGCTGCTGCTCCGTCTCCACCGTGGTGGCGTCGATCTCCGTGAGGGGGAATCCCCAGTCCGTGGCTTGGCGCGTAAAGACGGCCACCCGCAGGTAGTTGCCCAGCGCGGGGCGGCCCTGGGGGCCCCACTCGCCCAGGAAGTCCGTGAACACCCCCTGGGGGCAGGGCCCGGGAAAGGTGGGGAACTGCGACACGGTCACGGCGCCCTGTACGCGGATGCGGTACTTGCCGGCGGCCGGAACGACGATCCCCGTGGCCCCCCACGGCAGGGTGCTGGTGCCCGTGAGCGAGTTGGGGGCGATGGGGAGGCTGTACCGCCCCACGACGTTGGCGGCGGACACCGCCATGCGCGGCTCCGCGAGGGGACGGGTGGCCGGCGCGGTGAGCGAATCCGCGCACCCGGCCAGCCCGGCAAGGGCGAGCAGCGCCGCCGCGCGGGCCAGGCCGCCGTGGAGAACCGGTCTGGAGCCGCGGCCTCCGGACGGGATGCCGGGGGCCGCGGGGGGCGCCGCAGCCCGGAAGAGCTGGGTCATGTGGAGTAGCTTTCCTTGATCGGGTGAAGCCAAGGGGGGCCAGGGCCGGGGCGGGGACTTTCGCGGATGGAAAGGGTCCCGTGCGGGGCATGAGCGTTCGCGACCGGGCGCCTGGAATAGGTTTTCCTGCGATGGAAACGGCGGGATTCAGCGATGGGGCATACGCACTCCGGGGGATGGGAGCGAGAGGGACGGGGGCCGCCCCGTGGGACGTGTCGTGGGTGTGCCCACAGAGTACCTCGCCGCTCCACCAGATGCAAGAGTGTCGTAAAACGGTTCCACCCATCCCAACCGGGCTCGCCCGCACCCAGCGTTCATGCCGGCACGGGGACGGTTCCCGGCGCAAACCGACCATCTGCCGGGCAGGTGAGCGCACCCCGCAAGAATCGATAGGGTGTCCTGTGCGGAGCGCCGGATGTGTAACCCGTCCTTGGGCGATGCGTGTCGAGATACGGAAAATACAGGACCGGCGGAGAGCATGAGCTCCCCGCCGGCCGAATGAGGTGGATCGAGCCCGGCGTTCAGGACTCGATCAGCTCGTCCCCCGCCCCGCCGCCGCGCACTGGTTCGCGGGGGTCCAGGGGATCTCCGTCGGGATGTCCCACACCAGGTCCACCACGACGCCGCGCGCGTCCAGCATCACGGCCAGGTAACGCACCACGTCGTCCTCGTCGATGATCCAGCTGAGGATGCGCTCGCGCCGGAACAGGCCGTCACGCGTGGGCTCGCCCAGCGCGGCGCGCAGCTGCGCCTCCGTCGTCGTGCAGAGGGCGATGGCGCGCACGGCTCCGCCCCGGTCCACCGGCGCGGGAGCGGTCGCGGGCGCCGCGCGCGCGCAGCCGGACGCGGCCGCGAGCACCAGGCTCGCCAGGGCGATCCCCGCCTTGCCGCGCATGGAGGCCTGGATCCGGCGGGCCGCATCGATCATGAACATCGCTCGTCAGGGGGTGGCAGAGCCGTGGGCGTCCTGGCGCCCTCGCCGTCAGGAGAAATAGCCGCTCTCGCGCATGTCGTCCAGCAGGCCGGCCTCGCGCGGATGCCAGCCCAGCGTTTCGCGGGTGAGGACGCTGGACGTAGGGTTGTCGATGGTGGCGAACCCGGCCATCCACTGGAAGTGCGCCGGCGCCTCGTCCGGTGTGATGCCGCGGACGGGTAGCCCCAGCCCCAGGCCAATGGTCTCGGCGATGGCGCGCATGGGAATGCCCTCCTCCGCCACGCCGTGCACCCGCGCGCCGGGCGCCCCGTTCTCCAGCGCCAGCCGGTACAGGCGCGCCGCGTCCAGCCGGTGCACGGCGGGCCAGCGGTTCTCGCCATCGCCCACGTACGCCGCCACGCCCGCGCGCCGGGCGAAGTCGATGAGCGCGGGGACAAAGCCGTGGTCGCCCGCGCCGTGGACGGACGGCGGCAGGCGCAGGACCATGGCCCGCACGCCGCGCCGGGCGGCATCCATCACCACACCTTCCGTGGCCGCGCGGTGGGCGCCCGGACTGTCCGTCGCGGGCGAATCCTCCTCCGTGCGCGTGCGGCCGGCGCCGAGCATCGCCGTGCCCGACGTCACGACGAGCGGCTTGCCCGAGCCTTCCAACGCGTCCACCATGGCCTCCACGGCGCGTCGGTCGATGGCCGCGTTGTCGGCGAACCGCGAAAAGTCGTGGATGAACGCGGTGTGGATCACGCCGTCACACGCCCGCGCCGCCGCGGTCAGGCTCTCCACGTCCGACAGCTCGCCCCGGTGCGCCGCGACGCCCTGCCGTGCCAGCGCATCCGCCGCCGCGTCGCTGCGCGCCAGTCCCACCACCTCGTGCCCCGCCGCGAGCAGCTCGGGCACGATCGCCGACCCGATGAAGCCCGTGGCCCCCGTTACGAACACCCGCATCGTCCGCCTCCTTGAGTGATCTCGACGCTTTCGGAGGCCGGAAGATGGACGGATGGCGGACGGAGAAAAAGCCGTGACGTTATACCGGTATGGCCGCTACCCGGATGCGCGCCGGCGGACGCCGGCCGATGCGGCTCAACTGGCGACGAGCGACCGGACGCGCTCCAGGTCCGCGGGGGTGGACGGCGTATAGATGACCAGTCCCAGGTCGGGCTGGTCGTCCACGGCGAAGGAGGAGTAGTCGAGGGTGATGGTGCCGGTGGCGTGCTCGATGTGCTTGGTGCCCTCGCCATGCGTGCGGACGTCGTTGTCACGCCACAGGGCCGCGAACTCCGGGCTGGAGCGGCTGAGCTCATCGACCAGCGCCCGCGCCTGCTCGCTGGCGCCGGACCGGGCGGTCTCCAGCCGGAACGTGGCCACGCCCAGGCGCGCGGAGGCTTCCCAGTTGGGCCGGTTGGCGCGGACCTTGGGATCGTGAAAGAGCATGCGGAGGATGTTGCGCTGCCCGGGGGCGAGCGCGCCGTAATCCGTCAGCACGGCGGCCGCGGCGCGGTTCCAGGCGACCACGTCCCACGCGGACGTCTTTACGTAGGCCGGGCTCAGCGGCAGCGCGTCCAGCACGCGCTGTAGCTGCGGCGTGATGCGCGGGGACGGCTGATGGCGCACCTCGGGCGGGCGACCGTGGGCGAGGAGAAACAGGTGCTCGCGTTCGGCCGGGGTAAGCATCAGCGCGCCCGCGACGCGCTCCAGGACGTCGGCGGAGGGCGCGCCGCCGCGGCCCTGCTCGAGCCATGTGTACCACGTCGCGCTGACCTGCGCGCGCTGGGCTACTTCCTCGCGCCGCAGCCCCGGCGTGCGCCGGCGCCGCGCGGTGAACCCGAACGCCGCTGGGTCCAGCCGCGCGCGCCTGTCCTTGAGGAACGTGCCCAGCAGGTTGTCGTGTGATGCCCCCATGCTCCGCTCGCTGCTCGTTGCCGGTGCGTCCGCGTCTGCCCGACAGATGGTTCTGCCGAGTCGACTGCGCTTGGGAATCTATGCGGAACTTGCGAGCGGTGGCAGAGTCCGCGCGAGCGCCCCCTCCGCTCGCTTAGGCTCGCACCTCCCCCAAAACTGCTGGGGGAGGTTGGAAGCGCATGGGTTCTGCCACGCGACGGCCGGTCGCGGACCGGAGGAATCAGCAGGGAGACGGCGTCCCTTGGTAAAGGGGCTGCTTTCGGCGAGGGGACGGGATCCGCGTTTTTTCGAAGAGGCACGATGGCAGCGTCGGACGCGGAGGGCTGCGCGTGCGCATCATCCACCCGATCGCGATCGGTAAAGGGATGCTCGCGCTGGGGGCCGGCCCGGTGGGCGGGAGCCGGCTCCGAGTCTCGCACGCAAGATCCTTCGTCGCCGCCATGGCTCGCGCGGAGGGCAGGATCGCGCGGCGGCTCCTCAGGATGACGCTTTTCGCGGGACGTTTGATGAGGGACGGACGCGCCGGCGGTGGGCGAACACCGCGCACGAGAGCCGGGCTTCGAGTATCGCACGCAAGATCCTTCGTCGCCGCCATGGAGCGCGCGGAGGGCAGGATCGCGCGGCGGCTCCTCAGGATGACGCGTTTCGCGGGACGTTTGATGAGGGACGGGATGCGCCGGCGGTGGGCGAGCACCGCGCGCGCAAGCCGGGCTTCGAGTATCGCACACAAGATCCTTCGTCGCCGCCATGGCTCGCGCGGAGGGCAGGATCGCGCGGCGGCTCCTCAGGATGACGCTTTTCGCGGGACGTTTGATGAGGGACGG
>NZ_DASURI010000952.1:0-3517 GCF_036280135.1 Longimicrobium sp. | reverse complement strand
TGGGCGAGCCGTCTGCGATGAGGGCGGATCGCGGCGGGGCGGACAGCGGCTCGGCGAAGGCGGGGCCGTAGAGCGCGGCGACGTCCGCGTCCAGCACCGCCTCGTCGGCGCGCCACACGCTCCAGCGCGGATGCTCCACCTGGTACTCCACGCATCCGCCGTCGCGCTGGGCGGCGTAGCCCCAGTAGTGCTCGGTGATGAACTCCTCCTCCGATCCCTCCACCAGCGGCGCCGCCGGCCCGCGCGCCCGCGCCCGCACGGTCGACCAGCGCCCGCCCGCGCGCCATCCGTACTCCACCTCCCCGCCCGTCCGCGTATCCAGCGACACGCGGTGCCGCATGGGAAGTGCCACGTAGTTCTCGTTGTAGACCCAGCGCGCCACGGCCGCGATGGCGAACCGCGGCACCACCTCCTTCACGAACACCACGCCCCGCCGCCATCCCTCCGGCCCGCGCCGCCGCACGTAGAAGCGCAGGTTGAGCTCCTCGAAGCGCACGTGGAACGGGATGGGCACGCCCAGCACCCGCGTCCGTCGAAAGAGGAAGCCCACGATGCTGGCGTACGTGACGCCGCCCCACTCGTCCAGCTCCGTCCCCGCGGGGACGAGCGGACGCAGCAGGGCGGGATCCACCGCGTAGTTGAGCATCAGGAGCCAGCGCCACTCCGCCGTCAGGAAGGGCGGAGCGGGCGGCGTGGCGACGGGCGTCACGGCTGCGACGTGCCGTTGCCCTCGGCGGCCTGCACCTGTGCCTCGGCCTCGCGGGCGCGGGCAGCCATGTCGGCTTCGGCCTGGTCGGCGCGCTGCTGCACGGCGGGCACCACGCCGGCCCGGGGCGTGCCCTCCAGGTCCGTGCTGTCCGCGGGCAGGGTGGTGGCCGCCTCGTCCGAAGGCGGCGGGGTCTCCGATGCGCCGCAGGCGGCCAGCGTCAGTGCGGCGCACAGCACGAGGGATCGCTTCATGGCGCGGTCTCCGTCAGGCGAGGGGTAGGGGCGCGGGGCCGATGAGCCCGGCCAGGTCCGCGTCGGTGATCATCCCGTTGAGCTCCAGGCGCCCGTCGGGGTGCACGCGCACCTCCAGGCGCTGCGGGATGCGCGACAGCTCCGGCTCCAGGTGCCGGTAGCGGTCCGTGAGAAAGTGGTATCGCTGGTTGGACGAGCCCGCCCACGGCCGCGACAGGTCCAGCCGGTCGCGGACGAACGGCCCGTCGATCAGCAGGTCCGTCGCGGCCAGCAGCGCGTTCCAGTCCGCCCGGTCCGCGCGGCGGATCTTCTCGATGGTGTAGCCGCTGAACGTGAGCACGGACAGGCCGGCGCCCCGGACAATCCGTGCCAGCTCCGCCAGCGCGGCCGCCTGCTCGAACGGCTCGCCGCCCAGGAAGGTGACGCCCTCCACCGCGGGGCCGCGGAGGATGTGCTCCGCGAGCGCGGCGACGTCCGTCCACTCGCCGCCGTCCGCGTCCCAGGTCCACGGGACGGCGCAGCCGGCGCACCGGATGGGACAGCCCTGCACCCACAGGCACGCGCGGTCGCCGGGCCCCTCCGCGCGCGTGAACGGCACGAAGCGGTGGATGCGCAGCCGCGTCGCCATCGCAGTGGTCACGCGTGGCCCTGGACGCGCTGCTGGATCTGCTCCTGCTGCCGCACCCGGGCGTCTTCCTGCTCGTAGTACTCGGGCGTCCAGGCGGATTGGATGGTCTCCGCCCGCAGCAGCTCCTCCAGCACCGCGATGTAGTCGGTGCACTTCTTTCCCTTGACGCCCTGCGTGACCGCTTCGATGCGGCCGTCCGGGTACACGCGCAGCTGGATGCGCTGAGACATGGTCTCCGTCGTGATCCGTGGATGTTCGTCCCGCACGTCGGGAACGTCGTGGATCGACCGCGCGCCCGCCGGGGGAGCCGCGCGCGCCGAAAGCCGTCCGCGCGCGCTCCCCGGCCAGGTGCCCCGGAAGGTCAGTATGCCCGGGCCGCGGGTCGCGGAGAGGCCGACACGGGCACGTTGCACCGCTCGCGGATGCCACGGATGAGGAGGTCGGTGGAGCGCGTACCGTAGCGCTCGTCGGACGGGCCCTCCACGTAAAGCACGCCGTTCGACCGCGTGATGGTGACGAGGGTGGCGCCGGGGCGCCGTCGAAGCAGGCCTCCCCGCAGCGGGGGGGAGGTGAAGCGGAGGAACCCCGCCTGAACGCTGCCGCCCTCCTTGTAGTACGAATCGCCCAGGAGCTTTTCCACGCACCCCAACGGGTCGACCGCGGCGTTCCCGGAGTCGACCATGATGGCCGTGGAGGCGTCCGTGGCCGGTGCGGGGCTGGACTCGTTTACAGCCGCGCCACCCGCGCAGGCGGCCAGCAGCGAAAGCAGGGGCAGGTACCTGGCATGCATGTTCAACACCTCGCGACAGGGTGGGGGGCAGAACGTGAAAGACCGCGGCCGCGCGTCAGCGGTGCGCGCGGCAACGACCGCGCCCCGAGGACGGCCGTCAGAAGTCCAGGGTGCGGGCGCGCGGGGCCACGCGGCCGAACGTCACCATCATCCGCAGGCGCTGGACGTGGTGCGGCTGCAGGCCCAGCAGCTGGCCCAGCTGGTCCGCGTCCGCGAATCCGCCACGCGTCCCGCGCTCCCGCACCACCCGCTCCGCGTTCGCCCGCGTCATCCCCGGCAGCGCGAGCAGCTCCTCCAGCGGCGCATTGTTGACGTCGATCAGCGCATCCGCCGCCGTCGTATCCGGTGTCGCCGCCTGTGGCTGCGCGGGAGCCGCGTAGGTCGGAGCAGGAGCCGAGGCCGCGTACGCCGGCGCCTGGATCGGGGGCGGCGCGGCGGGGGCCGGCGTCGGGCCCACGAGGGCGGCGAGCGCGGGCACCTGGCGCAGGGGCGTCCAGGCCGCCATTCCCTCCGTCCAGGCGAGGCACGCCTCCGGGTCGATCTGCCCGGAGGCGGCCATGATGCCGATCATGTTTGCCTCGTACGGCCCGTACTGCGCGCCGTGAATAGCCAAGTGCCACGTGACACCCGGCGCCGCGCCGGACGCCGGAGGTGAAACGAACGAGGCTCCCGCCGTCTGACGCGCGGCGCCGGGCAGCCCGGGCTCCGCCTCGCCGGCGGCGGCGATGGCCTCGCGGCGCTGCCCGGGCGACATGCGCGCGCGGGCCCACCACTGCAGGTGCAGCAGCAGCCGCTCCACGTCCTCGCCGTGGGTGGCCGGCGGGTTCACCCAGTCGCGCTCGCCCAGGATGGTGAGGTCCGTGGCGCGCATGGCGCGGACGCGGGCGAAGGCGTCCCACGACAGCCGCCCGTTGTCGCTGCCGCCCACGATGGAGTTCTGCCAGTAGATGCCGCCGGCGCCGATGACCAGCCCGTCGCGCCCGCTGCCGAAGATGGTGGAATCCGCCAGCGCCAGCACGGTCTCGTCCGGCGCGATGCCCATGCTCTCGCGGGCGCCGCGCTCCTTGCGGGGCGGGACGTCGGGCGCGGCGAACAGCCAGTCTCCGCCCAGCGACTCCAGCAGCGCCCGCAGCTCCTCC
>NZ_DASURI010000951.1:0-10670 GCF_036280135.1 Longimicrobium sp. | reverse complement strand
TGGCGTAAAACGGCGCTCCGTAACGCATGGACTCCCCCTCGTGCAGGTTCCACTGGACGCGCGGCCGACGTGCCGCGCGATCAAATGTATGCGTCCAATAGGAGCGATGCGCAAGGACTTTTGCATCCTGTTCCGGACGATTATCGTAGGCGATTTGCGCGGAACAAGATCCTTACATTCCGGTCGGATCGGCTCCGTTCCGCATACCATTCCGCCCCAAGCACCCGGGCGGACCCGGTGAAAGGAACGTCACATCCTCCGCCAACGTTTGCGAAACGTGATGCCCGATTGGGAGCTGATCCGGATCAGCCACGGCTTCGGCCGATCCTGGGGATGGCGAACGCCCCCGGCCTCGCGGGGAGGCCGGGGGCGTGGGATCCGCCGGAGCGGTCGCCGCGATCAGGAGGTGCGGCGGGCCTGCTCGTAGCGCTGGTTCACGAAGTCCCAGTTCACCGTGTTGAACCAGGCCTCCAGGTAGTCCGGGCGCTTGTTCTGGTACTTGAGGTAGTACGCGTGCTCCCAGACGTCGATGCCCAGCAGGGGCGTCTGCCCGTCCATCAGCGGGCTGTCCTGGTTGGGCGTGTCGGTCACGGCCAGCTTGCCGTCCCTGCCCACCACGAGCCACGACCACCCGCTGCCAAAGCGGCCCTTGCCGCCGTTGACGAGCTTTTCGCGGGCGGCGTCCCAGCCGCCGAACGCCTCGTTGATGGCGTCGGCCACGGCGCCCGTGGGCGCGCCGCCGCCGTTGGGGCCCATCACCTGCCAGAACAGGCTGTGGTTGGCGTGCCCGCCGCCGTTGTTGCGCACGGCGGTCTTGATGTCCTCGGGCACCTCGTCAAAGCGGCGCATGAGCGCCTCGATGTCGTCGCCGGCCTGGAACTCGGGGTGCTTTTCCAGCGCCGCGTTCAGGTTGTCGACGTAGGTCTTGTGATGCCGGTCGTGGTGGATCTGCATGGTCTGCGCATCGATGTGCGGCTCCAGCGCATCGAACGCGTACGGCAGATCCGGAAGCGTGAACGCCATCCTCCACCTCCCTCAGGGTTTGCGGTACCGCCGCGGGGCGCCCTGTCCCGTCGCCCCGCCGAACGTCCGCAATCTATCGGACTACAGATGTTTCGCCACCCGGGTCCGACGGGGGACATCCCGGGCCGATCAGCGATCTAGTCCTTCCAGGACGGTGAGCCACTCGTGAAAGTGGGGGCAGCGATCACCCATGGCCTGCACGCCGATACGGCCGGCGATGAGCGGTCCCGCGGTCGTCTTCTGGTACCGGTACTCGGGAATCTCCGCGATGATGCGCTTGGAGGGCGCGGTCTGCTCGCCGTCGTCGATCAGCTCCGGGCTGTCGAACTGGCGCGCAACCTCCGTCAGCCGGGCGATCTGCGTCTCGTGCTCGATGTAGTGCCAGTCGAACTTCGCGGGATCGGAAAAGAGCAGCGCCTCGAACTCGTGCAACTGGATGTACGGAATCAGCCGGTCCGGCCCGAACACGGCGGCCAGCGCCTGCTCCAGGTGCCGCACGCGGGCGTACGGATCCCGGATCCGCGCGGCCCCCCGGAACTCCGGGAAGTCGCCGGGCAACGCGTACAGGTCGAACATGGTGGTAAAGACCGCCGTCCGGTCCTCCGCCATCCATCGCTCCAGGTCGCGCTGAACCTTGCCGAACTCGCGCAGGCCGCCCCGGAACACGCGATCGGGGCGCTGCCGGTCGCGGCGCGTGGTCACGCAACGTACGTCCGCGAAGACGCCGTGCCCGGCCAGGTGTGGGGCGAGCACCTGGTTCACGAACGCCTCCTCCGTCTGCCCCTCGGCCAGGACGTGCAACCGGCGCATCAGCGCGGCCTTCCGCCCAGCACGTTCTTGTCCCACAGGTCGGAGAGCGTGTACTCCTCCAGCCACGCCTCCAGCGTGAAGCGGTCCAGGCGCCGGAACACGGATTCGGCGCCCTCGCGCTCCGCCACGATCACCTGCTCGGGCTCAAAGTGGTCCAGCAGCACGGGCGATTGCGTGGCCACGATGACCTGGCTGTGCATCGACGCGGTCTGCAGCAGGCCGGCGAGCACGGAGATGGCGCGCGGATGCAGCCCCAGCTCCGGCTCGTCCAGGATGATGATGGACGGCATCTGCTCGCCCGGCTGCATCAGCAGCGCCACGAGCGCCATGGCCCGCAGCGTTCCATCGGACGCCTGGTGCGGGCCAAAGACGAGGTCATTGCCCAGCTCGCGCCACCGCAGCAGGACCGTGTCGCTCTCCAGCACCAGCTCGAAGTCCGCGAAGAACGGTGCAATCTGCCGAAGCGTCTCCGTGATCCTTCGATAGTGCGCCGGGTGCCGCTCGCGAAGCCGAAGCAGGAACGGCGCGAGATTGGCCCCGTCCTCCTTGAGCACGAGGCTGTCCGTCACGCTCCAGCGTTGCCGAATGCGCGCGGTCTCGGAGGTGTTGTGAAGGTGGAACACGATACACTCCCGCAGGAACGTGCGGAGCGCGGATTCATTTTCGACAAACGGGAGATCCGTGGCCTGGGCCAGGATGGATTCACGGTGTCCCCCTCCCCACGGAATCCACGCGATCCGGTCGTCAGAGGGAATGCGGCAGCTAATCGCCTCCTCCGAAAAGACAAGCGTATCCTGCGCCGCATGGGCGAGGCGAAGCTGGTAATCCACATCCAGGAAGTTCAACGTCGCCGCGATCTCCGGCGTAACGCTCGCTCCCCCATGAAGAAGGCTGGTCGCGCCTCCTCCACGCGCGACAAAAATCTGGAGATTCCCGGGCGGAGAGAACATCTGGCTCAGCATCCGGAAGAACGACAGCAGGTTGGACTTGCCTGCCCCATTCTGCCCGATGAGCACGTTCATGGACCCTAGCTCAAGACCGTCCAGATGCCGGATCGTCTTGAAGCCGCTGAGCGAGAGCCGCTCCAGCATCAGTTTGGGCTCGGTCATCGTTCGGTTCGGGTAACAGTCCGCTCGTCCAGTCGCTGCACCAATCCCTGCAATTCCCTGCCCCGTTCGCGGGCTAGCCGGCTCACGACCCGCTCCCAATCGACGGGAGGCGAGCGGTGGCCGCGCGCATCAGGCGCCAGACGCATCTGCCGGATGGTCTGCGGCTCCAAGCCGAATGCCTGCGCCAGCCCCGAGGCTGGCAAACCGAGGATGTCGGTCGCGGTCTTGAAATCCATGTAAACCATCAATTGACAGATGCCGTTCTGTAACTATATTATTTACACACGGAACCGGGAGCAAGCCCGCGCGGCCACATGGAACGGGGAGCGCTGAATGATGAACATGAACGACGAGCCCATCGTGGTGACCGACGAGAACTTCGGCGAGCTGCTGATCGAGGGGCTGCGCCAGGCAGTGGAGGTTCGACGCGGCGAGCACGAGCCGGCGTGGAAGACAACGCGAGCCATTCCCACCGAGGGGGATGGCTCGCGTTCGTAGCGGCTACAGCGGGACCATGACGGTGGCCTGCCGGCAGCGGCCGGGACAGCTTCGGCCGTTGGGGTACACGGTCTCGTAGCGGGGGGTGACCTCGTGCGTGGTCGTCGTTTCGCCGATGGTGACCCTGAGCGTCACGCGGCTCGCCTCCATCCCCTCGAACCACGCGCCCTGGCACATCGCCGCGGCGTCGCAGTCGAACACCACGCTGTTGGGGGAGCCGTCCGGAAAGGCTTCCACGCGGTACGGACCCGTGGGCGCCCGGGAGAGCTGCACGTTCAGCCCGTTGGTGCAGGCCGCGAGCGTGCACGCGTGGGTAATGCCCTGACAGCCGGCCAGCAGCACGGCCACGGCGACCTTGCCGAGCGGGGAAATTCGCATGTGGACGTCGGATGGTTGGATGCGGGACGGGATGCGTTCACGCGGGAGAACGATCCGACCCGCCCGGCCGTGACGCCGCGACGTTCAGGGAAGCGGCGTTGCGGGTGCGACGGGCCGAATGACATCCTCCCCCTCGTATTCGGGGAGGGCGCAGACGTCCAGGCGGATGTCCTGGTCCACCTGCTTGCCGGATTCGATGGTCACGGTCCAGCGGGGCGTGGTCTCGTCGGGATCCGCCCAGTTGCCCATCCGCTCCTCGCCGTTGCAGGTGAACTCGTACACCAGCAGGTCGTAGCGGCCGGGCTCGAACGCGTGCGTGCGGCCCCATCCGTCCACGCCGGACTCGTAGGCCAGGCTCGTGGTGCCCCCGCCGGGATTGTCGTCGTGGCCCTCCGCCGCGAACGCCACCTGTACGTATCGCCCCGTACCTTCGTCCCACACGCGCAGGCGCAGGTGGCCCTCGCGGGCGGCGCGCGCCTGGCGCTCCTTCTTTTCCGCCTCGCGCAGCCGCGCCGCGGCATGGACGCCGCGCGTCACGAGCGAGTCGCCCGCGGCGGACGCGGGCACGCGGTGCATGACGAAGCGGCCGCGCGCGCCGCAGCAGTACGCGTTCTGCACCCACATCCCCGAGACGGTGTCGCCGCGGAGGGTGCCTTCCAGGGAAAGTCCGCCGTGGCTCATCCCCGGAATCATCACCATCGTCACGGAGTCGTCCGCGAAGACCTCGCCGACGGCCTGCCGCAGAAAGTCGGCAGGCTGCCCGCCGTATACCGTGGTGCTCACATCGCTCGCGAACGGCCCACTGAAGAACACCGACAGGTCCACGTCGAAGCGGCCCTCTTCCGTCGCCGGGTCGGGCTCCCGCAGCCACGGGCGCGGCGGAAGGCGGGCGCTGAACACCATCCGCCCCTCTACCTCGCGCTTCCGCGGCCGGAGGTTGCCCAGGGGAACCGTGTCCAGCACCAGGCGCAGCGACCATTCGCCCTCCAGCCGGCAGCACGGAGGCGCGGCGGGATGCAGGGCGAAGTGGATGGTGTCGCTCTGCCCGCGGACGATGTCGACGAGGGTGTCGGCCGGGAGGTAGCGGTGTGGCGTCCACCACCACGCGCCGGCGGCTGCCGACGATCTCGTCTGCCCCGATCACGGAATAGCACCCGATGCTGTCCGCGCTGCCCAGGGGATAATCCTCCACGATCACCATGGCGCCCTCGAGCGGCGCGCCCGTCCGCGCGTCCGTCACGATGCCCACGAGCGGCAGCCCGGGCCCGCCGGGCTCGCACCCGTGCATGGGATCGGCGGAACGCTGGGCAGCCGCGGGAAGCGCGGTGGAGAAACACGCGATCAGCAGCGCGAAGAGCAGACGCATGGGGAGTGTGCGGGACGACGTGGCGGCAGGGCAGATCTGCGGAAAGAACGCGCGAGCGGGGCTGATCTGCGACGCCACGCGCGGAATGGGCCGGGACGCGCGCGGCGGACGGAGGGTGCGCGTCTTTGTGAGGCCTACGCGGCGGGCGCGCAGGCATCCAGCAGGGCGTCGCGGTCGGCCTCCGTCGCCGGGAGCGGCGCGCGGAAGTGCGGACGCACGCCGCCGTCCCCACCCGCCAGCGTGACGGCGCCCACCCGCAGCACCGGCGCAGATCCTTCGCCATCCAGGATCTCCACGACCAGGTAGTCGTAGACGGGATACCGCGCATCCGCCGGTCCCGGACGGACGCGGGCGGCGGAGAAGCTTTCGCCCGGCAGCGGCGAGCGAAGCTCGTATCCCAGGCGCCGCGCCTCGCGCGTGGCGCAGGCGTACGCATCCGCGGCGGCGGCCACGGGGCGCTGCGCCTCACGGTGGTACACGCGCGGCGCGCAGGCGGCGAGCAGGATCAGCGATGCGGCGGCGGGATGGATTTTCACGGGTGGCGGGATCGTGGGGGCGGATGGAGGGACAGCCCGCTGCTACACTAGCGCGCGGCGTGTCCGGGCCGCAAGCATGCCCTCACCCGCTCGCTGTCGCTCGCACCCTCTCCCGCAAACTGCGCGGGAGAGGGTGTACACTTCGAACCGGCCGCGGCGCGCGGCGCGGGCTCCGTACCCGGTCGGTTGAAGCCTCGTTCGCATCGCGCGTCAGCGCGAGGCGGGGCTTGCCGCTGTCCCAGCGGCGGCTTCAGCCGCTCCGGCTGGAACTCCGGCCACGGCTTGAACCCGATCGCCCGCACTTTCGCACTCCCATGCCCGTCACGAGTTCCGCATCCGGCAGCGGGACGTGTACCTGGGCGAGGTCTCCGGCGTGCCGTTCTACATCAGCGCGAGCAGTTCGCGTACTGGCAGCACACGCACGTCACCGTGGACGTCGCCCCCGGACGTGGCAGCGGCCTTTAGCTCGAGGCTCTTCGACGAGGACGAGGCCGCCGGCCCGCCCCACCGCGGATTACTGGGGTCCTGAAGTCAGCGATCCGCGCAGTCGAGCGTGATGGAAATGGAGAGCAGGGTACCCTCGTTCCCTCCTCCCGCAAAATCCACGAACTTGATTCCGGGATGCGCGACGTTGTAGTCGTGCGGCTGGTTGTCTGCCGGAGCCGTGAACTGCGTCAGCACGTTTCCGGCGGAGTCGACGCCCGAGATCAGAAACTCCCCGCCGAACGCTGCCGCACGCACCTGGACGGAACCGGTTTCCAGCGGCAGCGTCACCCGCACGCCAGCCGCCGCGAACTGCAGACCCTTCACCGTGCCCGTGCGGGAGACGTTGACGAAGGATTCCGGCGCACCGGCATCCGCGAATTCGTATCCGTTGAGGGTGAACTGAGGACCCAGGCGGGTGTTGTCCGGGAACAGGGAAAACTCGGCGAGGATCGTCACGGAAGGCATGTCATCGCTCCTCGGTTCATGGGACAGGTTGTGCCACATCTCCTTGGATGGAACCACGCGATGATTTTCATCCCCGACAAACGAAGGCCCGGCCGCATCGCGCGGCCGGGCCTCCGTTCGTCACGGCGCGATCAGGGCGGCGTCAGGGCCACTGGCAGGTAGCCTTGCAGGTGTAGTACTCCACGGCCGTGTTGCTGCACGGGTCGCCACAATACGTGAGCATCTGGCTCGCGTTGGCACAGGTGTGGTACCCAAAGTCGCACGTCCACTGCGCCGGATCGATGGTCCGCACGTGGGCCCCCACCGTGCCCGTGGGCTCCACGGCGTCGTTCGTGGGGAATGACTCCACAGCGAGCGCGTCCGCATCCAGCTTGATCTTCTTCATCCTGCCCTCCTCCGGCCGCTGGTCCACACGGTCCGCCGGATGCGGCCCGCATGCAATCAATATCGTCCGATAAGGAGAGCGCCACAAGCACTGGCTTCCGCTCCGTCGGGGCGGCGGCCTACGTGGATCCGGACGGGGGGAGGGAGAGCACGGCGCGCAGGAGCTGGGTGGCGGGGGCGGATACGAGGGCGGCCAGGCGGTCCACGCGGTCGTCCAGCACGGCCTGCAGGATCAGCTCGTTGATGCCGCCCACCGCCGCCGCCGCCAGCTCCGGCGACAGGTGGCCGCCATCCGCCTGCACCACGCCGCGAAAGAGGTCGGCGTAGCGCTGGTTGATCTCGCGGCGTACCTGCAGGCCGGCGGGTCCGGCGGCCAGGATCTCCAGGAACAGCGTGCGCGTGAGCACGGGGTTGGCCTGCATCCGCGCCAGGTACGCTTCCGTGGCACGGGCGATCTGCGTGTCGCGGTCGCCGGCGGTCTCCACCACGGCGGCCGTGGCGCGAATGACCCGCTCGCTGGCGGCCACGTACAGCGCCAGCAGGCACTCCTGCTTGCTGGAGAACTGCTCGTAGAAGGTGCGCCGCGAAACGCGCGCGTGCCGCACGATGTCGGCGATGGTGGTGTCGGCGTAGCCGCGCTCGGCCACGGCGGCGGCCATGCCCTCCATCAGCCTGCGCCGGTAGTCCCGCGTCCCGCCGCGTTCCGCCACGTGCTCTCCGGGTCCCGGTGGAGGGGAATCCGCTGATCTGGTACTTGCGCGTACCAGGGTACGATCGTAGGTATCGTATCACCCCGGCGGCGGGGGGGCCACGGCTGGAGGCGCGGGGCGCGGTGACGGGCTGGGGAACTGCGGGTTACGGGGACAGGGTACAGGGTACAGCCGGCAACTGCAGGGAATAGGGAATAGGGAATAGGGAATAGGGAATAGGGAATAGGGAATAGGGAATAGGGAATAGGGAATAGCGGGCAACAGCCGGGTGAGGGCCAGAGCGACGCCGGGTTCCAGCCGGAGCGGGTGAACCCGCCGCTGGAACCGCGGCAAGCCCCGTCTCGCGCTGACGCGCGATGCGAACGACGCTTCAACCAACCGGACGAAGCGCCCGCAACGCACCCCGCCCGATTCGAAGTATACACCCTCTCCCGCGCAGTTTTCGGGAGAGGGTGCGAGCGACAGCGAGCGGGTGAGGGCCCCCGCCGAACGACATCCACACCCACGCACACCATGCCCGACCGTCCCCTCCGCTTGGCCGAGCGCATCGAGCAGATGGCCGCGCGCGTGCTCGTGCGCCTGCCCGGGCCCTGGCACGTGCGCCTGTCCGGCGAGCCGCCCGTCACCGCCGATGGGCTCACGTTCGATCCGCACGCGCAGCTCGTCCGCGCGCTGCGCCGCAAGCGCGGACACCCGGGGCTCTGCCTGCCCACTCTGCAGGCTGGCCGGGCGCGCTACCGCCGCGAGTCGCTGCTCTTTCGCGGGCCCGTCACGCCCGTGGGCTCCGTGCACGATTTCACCCTCCCCGGGCCGGGCGGGCCGCTGGCCGTGCGGCACTACGCGCCCGCGGCGTCCGGCCCGCAGCCGCTGACGGTGTACCTGCACGGCGGCGGCTTTACCATCGGCGACCTGGACACGCACGACGAGGCGTGCCGCATCCTCTGCGCGGAGGGGCACATCCACGTGCTCTCGGTGGATTACCGCCTCGCGCCGGAGCACCCCTTCCCCGCCGCCCTGGACGACGCGCGCGCGGCGCTCCGCTGGGCGCAGGCGCACGCCGCGGAGCTGGGTGCGGACCCGGCGCGCGTGGCCATCGGCGGGGACAGCGCGGGAGGCAACCTGGCCGCCGTCGTCAGCATCCAGGCACGCGACGAGGCGCCGCCGTTCGCGCAGCTGCTCATCTATCCCGCGACGGATGCCCGGAACGAGCGGCCGTCCGTGCGGATGTTCGGCGAGGGCTACTTCCTGGACCGCGCCGACCGCGCGGCGTTCACGGGCTATTACCTGGACGGCACGGGCGTGGATGAGCGCGACTGGCGCGTGGCGCCGCTCTACGCGAACGACCTGTCTGGCCTGGCGCCGGCGCTCGTCGTCATCGCCGGGTTCGACATGCTGCGCGACGAGGGCGAGGCGTACGCGCTGGCCCTGCGCGCCGCGGGCACATCCGTGGCGCTGTCGCGGGTGGACGCGCACGGACACGGATTCCTGCACATGACGGGCGTCTCCCCCGGCGCGCGCCAGTCGATGGTGAAGATCGCCCGCGACTGGCGCACGATCCTCGACCAGGCGCGACAGGCGGATCGGCTGATGCGGATGAGCGCGAGCGGTCTCGGGGGGATGCGGATCGGCCTCGGGTGAGGCGGATCAGCGCGGACGGGTGATGCGGATCGGCGCGGCGGGACGATCGAGCAGACCGGCATCCAGCGGCGTGAGAGACCGAGAGGAAACGGCGGGCACCCAGCCCCGGCGATTGAAATCGCGGCACCGGAAACGTGATGTCGGCCTGCGCCGACGGCCCGTGCCGCACGCCGTCGATGTGCACCGGAGCGCCGTTCGCGCCGTCCAGGAGCGAATGAATTCGCCGCTGGAAATTCGCGAAGTCCGCCTGCGCGGACTGGCCCCGGCACGGGCCGATGTCGTGCATCCAAGCGCGGTTCCAGCCGTTGAAGCCTCGCGCAGTTTGCGAGGCTTTCCGCTGTCGTTGCGGCGACTTTAGTCGCTCGGCTGGGGCCGGACACAGCACGCGACGCCCTCCCCCGCCACGCACAGGGGAGGGCGTCGATCATCCGCCGAAGGTCATCCGCCGAAGGTCATCCGCCGAAGGTCATCCACCGACGATCATCCACCGACGATCATCCACCGTCGATCATCCGCCGACGGTCGTCCGCACGTCGATCCGCCGAACGCGATCAGCGGTGGGGGCGGAAGGGGATGGCCAGGGTACCCTTGCAGTAGCCCACCAGCAGGTCGCCGTCCCATCCGCCGAACCAGCAGGTGAAGTGCCAGGGATGCTCCGTGTCCACCGTGCCCAGCGCCCGCACGCGGTCGTCCACCGTCTGCTCGCCGTTCACGCGGAAGTCGTATTCCAGCAGGAACTGCAGCTTGTTCCACACGCGCATCCCCCACAGCTGGATCTGGAAGATGCGGCTGGTGAGCTCCTGCTTGCGCAGCGGGTCCGTGGCCCGGTCGCGCTCGGCCACCAGCCACGCCACGCGCCGGTCAAAGTAGCGCTGCGGATTGTGGATCTGCAGTGCCTCCAGCGGCTCGCTGGACGGGTACACGAAACGCGAGGGCAGCCGCCGCGCGTAGGTGCTGGGATCCTCGATCTCCCACACGCGCCGCTCGCGGTCGCACGGGTCCAGGTAGTCGCGCGCCCGCAGCAGCTCGCCTCCCGCCGGCAGCGCCCCCTTCCCCGACGGGTACACGGCCAGGTCGAACGGGTTGATGATGAACATCATCTCGTCGTCCGAGCCCACGATGTTGTTGCGGCTCTCGAAGATGGGCCCGGGGAACGGCGGGTTGCGCCCCTCCAGCGACAGCCGCGCGTCGCCGAACAGCGCCTCGCCGTCGGCGTACGGCACCCCGTTGAACAGCACGCGCCGCACGTTCACGCCCACCTGCACCA
>NZ_DASURI010000950.1:0-7083 GCF_036280135.1 Longimicrobium sp. | reverse complement strand
CCCTCCGCGGACCGGCAGACACCCACCCTTGTGCACGGACGCCGTCTTCTCCCTCCGTTCTACCCCTCCGGCCCGTCGCGGTCTCGCGTGACGACGCGGACGAACGTCGCGATCCCCAGCACCAGCGCCAGCAGCGACAGGGGGAACGCGGCCACCCGCGGAAAGACGAACCCCACGGCCGCCACGGCCAGCAGGATCACGCCCCACACGCTCACCCACCCCGTGTCCTCGCGGCCGATGGTGCGCTGCCCCACGAGCGCGCGCGCCAGCACGGACGCCGCGCGGGCCAGGCGGCCCAGGTAGCGGCTCACTTCCGTGCCGCGGAACGACCGCTGGCGCGCCTCGCGGGCCGCCACGCGCGTGGCGGACTCCTGCGCCTGCGCCGGGCGCTCGGCCATCACGCGCTCCACGGCGCGCCGCTCGCGGATGCCCATCCCCGGCACCCGCGCGCTGCTCACGAGCGTCACCTCCACGGACGATTCGATGTCGCGCAGGAACAGCGCCTCCATCTCCGCCGCGAAGTTCAGGTCCGTCACGGCTACGTCCAGCTCCCAGTTCCCCAGCAACGACGCCAGGTTCAGGTTGCTGCTCCCCACGCGCGCCCAGAACCCGTCGGCCACGGCCGTCTTGGCGTGGATCATGGGGCCTTCCCACTCGAACAGCCGCACCCCCGCGTCCAGCAGGGGCCGGTAACCCGCGCGCGACATCCCACCCACGATGGGCCAGTTGTTGTACGCCGGCACCAGCACGCGCACGTCCACGCCGTCACGGGCCGCGCTGGCCAGGGCCTCCGTCATGGCGGGCGGCAGGACGAAGTACGGGTCGGTGATCCACAGCCGCCGCTCCACGCCCACGGCCACGAACTGCGACAGCCGGTAGATGCGCGACCGCCCCGGCTCGCCCTCCACCACGCGCACGGCCACGTTGCCCACGGGCTGCACGTGCGCGGGATCGGGGATCTCGTCCTGCGGCAGGCGGCCGCCCGCCACACGCCACGTCTTGCAGAACGCGCGGTCGATGACGGCCGCCACGGGCCCGCGAAACTCCACGCCCGTGTCGCGCCACGCGGGGATGCCGGCTTCCGGATCGCCCGCCCACTCGTCGCCGATGCACATCCCCGACACCGACGCCCAGCCGCCGTCCACCGCCACCACCTTGCGATGGTCCCGGCGGATGAGGTTGAGGGGATCGCTGAGCGACGGCCGCGCGAACGCCCGGAGTTCCACCCCCGCGTCGCGGAACGGCTTCCAGAAGCGGCGCGGCGTGGCCCAGCACCCGATCCAGTCGTACAGCACCCGCACCTTCACGCCCGCCCGCGCCCGTTCGCACAGCGCCTCGCGGAACGTGCGGCCAATGCGGTCGTCGCGAAGGATGTAGTTCTCCAGGTGGACGTACCGCTCGGCGTGCTCGATGGCCGTGAGCCACGCCCGGAACGCCTCCGTGCCGCTGGCCAGCAGGCGCGCCGTGTTGCCGCGCACCTGGTGGGCGTCGCTGGCGCGGATCATGGCCCGCTCCGCCATGCGCATCATCACGCGCATGGCGCCCGCGGTCGTCAGGCCGCGGGCCACGGGGTGCGCCGGCGGTGCATCCGCCGGGGCAACGGGACGGGTGTCGGAGAGGGTTTCGCGCACGTGGGGGTGAGCGGGTGCCGGAAATGGAACACGGAGTTCCACTCGCAATCCGTCTGCCACGTCCGCAATGTAGCAGCGTCCGCGGGACGTTATCCAGCCTGATGCGTCATTCCGTGGACCGCGCGCGGCGGCCGCAGGGGCGGGTCCAGCGCGAGGCCGGCCTCCGCCAGCGTGGCCGCGATCTGCTTCGACACGCGCTCGCGGTTGCGGCCGGCCAGCACGTCCTTCGGCAGGCGCTGCAGCGACTTGGGATACGGATCGGGATAGCGGAACGGATCGCGGACGCGCGCGGCGATGTAGTCGTGCAGCACCCGCGCGTGCTCCGCGTGCCACGCCCACAGCGGCGTGCCGCGCACGTTCCATCGAAAGAACGCGTCCCCTGGCCAGCGCAGCCGGTGCAGGCCCACGAAGTGGCACGCGGAGCAGCGGACGACGCCCTGCGTGTAGTGGGCCCAGCCCTGCCCGCGCCGTGGCTCCGTCCAGCGCAGCAGCGTGGGAAACTTCTCGCGGACGCGCCATCCGCCCCACTTCGCGTATCCCTCGTCTTCGGAGCCGCCGGGCACCTGGCCGCGGCTGGGGTCGGCGATCTCGAACGGCTCTTCCCACCGCGCCCGGCCGGCGCATCGCGGGCAGCGGATCTCCAGGTAGTAGTCGCGCAGGTTGGGCGGGAGCATGGGATTGGTTGGGATGGCGAAGACTCGTCGCAGGCAGGGCGCCCCCCTCCCCGACCCTCCCCCGCAAACTGCGCGGGGGAGGGAGGTGGTTCGTGCACTAGGGCGAGGTACCTCGCGGACGTTCAGTTCTCCCCCTCCCCCGCGAAGCGGGGGCAGGGGGTCGGGGGGAGGGGGCCCTCGGCGGGCAAGGAGACGCCCGCCTCCGTGCGTGGTCTGTGATCCTCCCTTCCCCCACGCCGTTTGTGGGGGAAGGGCTGGGGATGGGGGGCGCTCGGCGGGCGGCAGCGCCCCCGCTTCCGCGCGCGATTCCCATCCGCTCATCCGCAGATCAGCGCACAATCCCCCGCAGCACCTCCGCCGTCTGCGCGACGTACCCGCCGCCGAACAGGTTCACGTGCACCAGCAGGTACCACAGCTGGTACACCGGCCGCCGCGCGGGATATCCCTCCAGCAGCGGCCACGCCTCGCCGTACGCCGCGTAGAACCGCTCGCCGAACCCGCCGAACAGCTCCGTCATCGCCAGGTCCGCCTCACGGTGGCCGCGATACACGGCGGGGTCGATGAGCGCCGGCCCGTCCATCGTCGCCACGACGTTGCCGCCCCACAGGTCGCCGTGCAGCAGCGACGGTCCGTCCATCTTCGCGTCATCCAGCAGGTCCGGCAGACGGTCGAACAGCCGGTCCCACTCCGCCGCGCGGCCGGGGAGACGGCCGGCATCCCGCCCCATCGCAAGCTGAGGCTCCAGCCGGCGCCTACGCCAGAACGCGGACCACGACTCCATCCGCCCGTTCTCCTGCGGCAGCGCGCCGATGAAGTTGTCCTCCGCCCATCCCCACCGTTCGTCGCCGTCGTGCAGCCCGTGCAGCGACGCCAGGCCGCGCCCCAGCCGCTCCGCGAAGTCCGCCCCGCGCGGGCCGGGCTCCAGCCACTCCAGCGCGAGCCACGCGGGCGCATCGCCCTCCGCCTCCGCCCACGCCAGGGGCCGCGGCACGATGAGCTGATCCGCCGCCTCCCGCAGCGCCGTCAGCCCGCGCGCCTCCGCGGCGAACATGCCCGGCGCGGCGGACGCGTTGTGCTTGAGGAAGACGCGCCCGTCCGCCAGGTCGATCCGCATCCCCTGGTTGATGCACCCGCCGCCGACGGGCGACGCGCCGCGGATAGGGCCCAGCCGCGCCTGGACGGAGTCGCGCAGCGCGGGCGGGATCATCCGCGCAGCCCGTGCTCGCGGACCACGTGCTCCAGGAACGCCGCGGACGCGCGCTCCACGATGTCGTGCACGTCGTCAAAGCCGCGCGCGCCGCCGTAGTACGGGTCCGGCACGTCGCCGTGCTCCGGCCGGGGGTCCCACTCGCGCAGGCGATGCACGCGCGCCGCGCCGCCGCTGGAGGCCAGCACGCGCCGCAGCTCGCGCTCGTTCTCCGCGTCCATGGCAATCACGTAGTCGAACGTCCGCAGGTCGTCCTGCGTCACGCGGCGGCTGCGGCCCGTCAGCTTGATGCCGCGCTTCCACGCCGTTTCCGTGCTGCGCCGGTCGGGCGGGTCGCCGTCGTGGTAGCCGCTGGTGCCGGCGGAGTCGATCTCGAACCGGTCCTCCAGCCCCGCCTCGCGGACCTGGTGCCGGAACACCGCCTCGGCCACGGGCGAGCGGCAGATGTTGCCCATGCAGACGAACAGCACGCGAACGGGATCGGCAGCCATCGGTCAGGTTCGGTGGATGAAGAACGAATCGGCCCCGGCGAACGCGCCGGGGCCGATCAAGATGCGCGTTCGCGCGCCGCGTGCAACCGCCGCGCGATCAGCCGAAGCTGGGACGCTCGTCCGCCGTGGGGCCGTACATGGGCGGCAGGGGCACGTCCAGCAGGCGCAGGTACACGCTCAGCTGGCCGCGGTGGTGGATGAAGTGGCTGATGCCCATCCCGCGGATCACGCCCAGCTTGGGCATGCGCTGCAGCACGCGGTCGCCCATCCGCAGCTCCCACGTGCGCAGGAGGTCCGCGTCGCTGGCAGCGTCCAGGGCGGCGCGCATGTCCGCCGCCGTGTCGTCGAACAGCTTCAGCAGCTCCTGCCGGTTGGCGGCGGGCTCGCGGTGCGAGACGTTGGACAGGTCGAACGAGTCGCTCTGCAGCGTAGCCGTGATCCAGTACGGCAGGTTGGCGATGTGCGTGGCCAGCGACCCCAGGCTGAACGACTTCTCGTGCGGCTTGAAGTCCAGCCGGTCTTCGGGAACGCGCTCCAGCAGCGAGCGCGAAACGCGCAGCTCCTGCTCCAGGTCGCCCAGCGCGGCGGCCTTGAGCGACGGCGTGGCGGCCGTTTCGGTGGTGGACATGCGATGAATCCGGTGCGGGTGATGGGGTGGCCCTGCGCCCGCGCCCAAGATAAGCCCCCGGCCGCGGAGCGCGAGGGGGTCGCATGTCCTCGAATCCGGACAGCACACCACCACGCCGCTCCCGCCGGTCCGGTTCAGCCCTCCTCGTCCGGAGCGCCAGGACCGGGGGGCTGATTCAACCGCGCCAGGGATGGCGGCTTCTGCAAGGCTTCCGGCCGCCCACGTCGGCCCGCGAGGAAGCGCGCGAGCTTTCCGAGCCCGCGCAGCAGGGGAACGACGAGCCACTGGTCCACGGCCGCGAGCAGGATGAGGAGGAAGAGCAGATCAACCAGCTGCGACGCCACCGGGACCGCCGTGCGGCCCCGGAGAAGGAGGATCAGCACCGCGGCACGAAGGCAGAACGGCGCCATTCGCCCCACGAGCTGCATCATCGTGCGCGTGGGCGACTGCGGGCCCCCGTGCAGCACCACGCGCGCAAGCTCCACCACGACCGACCGGGGTGCGGGCTTCTCAGGGCCGTCGGAAACGGACATGCGGGCCTGTCTTTCTGTTGCGGTCCATGAACATGCGTCGACGCCCGCCGCTCACCGATGCGTCCCGCCGCCGACGACTGCCGTACAGCCCTGCCTTTGCCTGACTTTGCGCGCCAGGCGGGTTCGCGCTGGCGCGTTAGGGGAGCGCCTTTACAGGAAGCGGCCGATCCCGCATGTTGTCGCTGTGGCCAAAGTTGCCATAGCGGAAATTCTGGACAGCGAATCTAAACACGCCCCGCAGCGCTCCACAAGAGCAAACTACGCCAGCGCTCCCATGACGACATCTTTTAACCCGCGGGATGTACCGATCGATGCCGTGCGCGAGCTTGCCCGCGACCACGCCGAGCGCACGTCGCTGCGCCTGCTGGCCCCGGAGATCGGCCTGGGGCACAGCACGCTCCACAACTTCCTGAACGGCGCGGCCCCGCACCCGCGCGTCCGGCGGCTGCTGGGGCTGTGGTACCTGCGGGTAACGGGGGGCGACGCGGGAGATTTCTCCGTCCGGCCCTACGCGGCGGCGCTGGACGTGCTGCTGGCGGGGGTGCCCCAGGAGGCGCGCGGCCGCGCCACGGGCGAGCTGCTGGACGTGCTGGAGCGCGGGTACACGTCCAGCGGCCTGGACGCGCCGCCCTGGCTGTCGGCGCTCCGCGCCCGGGCGTCGGAGCCCTGACGCGCGTTCGCCGCGGATGCCGGACAACGCACGAGGCCCCCGCTCGCGATGGCGAGCGGGGGCCTCGTTCTGCCTCCGGTGGAGCTCAGCCGGTTACAGGCCGCTCCACGGGGTCAGGAGCACCACCATGGCGATGGGCACGCCGGGAATCATCAGGATGCCGATCAGCCAAAGGGCGATCTCCCAGTTGGCGTAGTCGTCTTCTTCGGCCGGGGCAACGGCCGTGGTGCGCTCGACGTTCAGGTCAGCCATCGCTCTCGCTCAGCGTGCCAGCGCCCGCGGTGCGGGCTCGTTCTCGGGGGTGCGGGCGCCCGCGCGGGGCGTTACGGGCAACAACCTACAGCGCGCGGCGCGCCCTGTCCAGCGTCCGCCGTCAGCCGGCCGGCGCGATGCCGCGGCAAAAGGTGGCCGCGAACGCCGCGGCCATGGGCACCAGGGGGCGCGAGCGCTCGCCCAGCAGCCATTCCAGCTCCACCTCCTCCAACGCGCCGATGAGCATGCGGCGGGCCAGGGGCACGCTCACGTCCCCGCGCACCTCGCCGCGCTCCATCCCCGTGCCCAGCAGGCCGTCGATGGCCTGCGCGTACGTCTTGAGCACGTCGCGCACGGCGCCGCCGTAGAACTTGGACGACTGGCGGGACTCCAGCAGCAGCACGGTGGCCAGGGGCGGGTCCGCCTCGATGCTCTGGAACTGCAGCTCCACGAAGCGGGCCAGCCGCTCCTGGAACGGCAGGCCCGCGGCCATCACGTCGCGCACGGACGCCACGAACTCGTTCACCTTTTCGCGAAAGGCGGTGAGCAGCAGGTCGTCCTTGCCCTCGAAGTACAGGTAGATGGTTCCCTCGGCCACGCCCGCGCCGGCCGCGATGTCGCGGATGCGGGCGGCGAAGAAGCCGTGCTCCGCGAACACCCGCACCGCGGAATCCAGGATGGCGCGCCGCCGGGTTTCGCGGCTCTCGGTGAGTGGGCGCTCAGTCATGGCGGGGAAGATAGTGCGGGAGTGCGAAAGTGCGAAAGTGCGAGAGAGGGAACGGCGGGGGACAGGTTACAGGGGACAGCCTGCAACGGCGTGGGAGGCGCGGCGGTCGGGGGGGAGTGTGATGGGAAGCGGGATGGAGATCGGGATGGGATCGGGATCATGCGGGCAGGCGGACACTCACCGCGGGGCGGGCGCCCCCCTCCCCGACCCTCCCCCGCAAACTGCGCGGGGGAGGGAGGTGGCTCGTGCACCAGGGCGCGTTTTCGCGCG
>NZ_DASURI010000949.1:0-3836 GCF_036280135.1 Longimicrobium sp. | reverse complement strand
CACGCACAACGCCATCAGCGGCGTGGCGCACTACCGCACGCCCGATGACCGCACCTGCATCGCCAAGATCCGCGACCTCGTCAAGCAGCTGCCGCGCGATGCGTCGGCCCTGCCCATCGGCGACGCAAAGCCGCCCGCGCGGCCGGAGGTGGAGCTGTACGACCTGCTGCCGCCGGACCACAAGCAGCCGTACGACGTGCGCCAGGTGCTGGGGTGCATCCTGGACGGCGGCGCCCTGGACGAGTTCCAGGCGGACTACGCGCCGGAGATGATCTGCGGCCATGCGCGCATCGGCGGCATTCCCGTGGGCGTGATCGCCAACGCGCGGGGCATGCTCAAGGACCCGCACGGCGGCCCGCCCAAGTTCGGCGGCATCATCTACGCCGACTCGGCCGACAAGGTGGCGTTCTTCATCGAGACGCTGTCGCGCCACGGCACGCCCATCCTGTTCGTGCAGGACGTGAGCGGCTTCATGGTGGGCTCGCAGGCGGAGCACTCGGGGATCATCCGCGCGGGCGCCCGCTTCGTGGAGGCCATGGCCACGGCCGGCGTGCCCAAGATCGTGCTGACGGTCAACCACGCGTCGGGCGCGGGGTACTACGCCATGGCGGGGCAGGGCTTCGACCCGGACTTCATCTTCACGTGGCCCACGGGGCGCATGGGGGTGATGGAGGGCGACAGCGCCGTGGCTGCGCTCTTTGGCCCGCAGCTGGAGGAGCTCAAGAAGCAGGGCAAACAGCCCGACGAGGAGCTGGTGGCGAAGATGGCGGCCGTCCGCGCGGACTACGACCAGCAGCTGGACGCCAAGTTCGCGGCGGCGCGCGGCTTCGTGGACGCCGTGATCCTGCCGGACGAGACGCGGGCCACGCTGTCGCTGGCGCTGCGCACCTCGCTCAACAACCCCGGCCCGCACCTGGGCGCGTTCGTGCTGCCGCCAGGCGCGTAGGCTGGACAGGTATTCGAGACGAAGCAGGAACGGCAGCCGGGCTCTCCGGCTGCCGTTTTTGCATACGGGATAGAGCCCTGCACGCCCGGGCTCCATGCGTCTTGCGTAGGACTTGCTCCCGCGATGGCTGCATACGCATCGTTCGAGTGCTCTCAGAAGCAGCCCGGATCACGGCGCGCGAAGATGGGTGGGTCGTAACCTGAAGCGCTGCAGTGGATTGCGCTTGAGGTACGCGCGGTGGCATAAAGTGTACACGGTTGACGTCAGCGCGCGTTGGCTTTTAAACTTGGAGCGTTCGAATGTCGTCTCATCCGCTTCCGTCGGACCGAAGCAACGCACCCCAGGAGCCGCCAATGCAAACGGCCGCCACCCCCGCCCGCAGGTCGTTCACGTGGGACGAATGCGTCCGCATGGGTGAGCTGGGCATTCTGCCCGAGTTCGGGGTGGAGCTGATCGACGGCGAGGTACGGGAGAGGAACATCTGGGGAACGCCGCGCCGGTGGACGTACGAGGACTGGGAGCGGATGGTCGCCGGGGGGATCCTGGATGAGGACGAGCGCATAGAACTCGTCGACGGAGAGCTCGTCCGCATGACACCCATCGGGGATCGTCACATGTATACGGTCGACCTGATCGGCGAGTACCTGTGGAGCCAGATGCGGGGACACGGCATCGTCCGTGTCCAGAGCCCGCTGAAGTTCCACACGGGGGAGGGGCCGGTACCTGACCTGGTGCTCCTGCGCATGTCCGAGGACCGTTATCGCAACCGGAAAGCGGGGCCGTGGGATGCCCTGCTGGTCGTCGAGGTGGCGGACAGCTCGATGGCACGGGACCTCGGCAAGGCGGAGCTGTATGCCCGGGCCGCCATCCCGGAGTACTGGATCGTGGACGTGAACCGCCCGGGTGTCATGGTGCATCTTGCTCCCGTGGGTGGGGAATACTCGGACGTGCGCCGGTACGGGTATGGCCAGGCGTTCACCTCTCCCGCCCTCACCGGGCGGGACGTGCGCGTGGAAGAGGTGCTGGGGCCGGCCTGAGAGAGGCAGATCCTTGCTGTCGAACACTTTGCAGTGGTGAAGGAAGGGACGTCATGGCCGTTCAATTCGCGCAGCCGTACCGGTTCAGCGAGCAGCAGCTCGCCCGCATGGCCCAGGCGTGCCTCGTTCCCCGTCGTGGGATCGCGCTCATCAGCGGCGTTCCGTACCAGGCAGGCGCTCCCGTTCGGTTTTCCAGCGAGGACTACCACAGGCTGGGTGAGATCGGCGTCATCGGCGACGATGAACGCGTGGAGCTCATCGATGGTGAGGTGATCCAGATGACGCCGATGGGCGGCCAGCACCAAACCGTGGTTTTCGACATCGATGACTACCTTGACTCCGTCGTCGGTCCTGGGCTTCGAGTGGCGGCACAGGCTGCCGTCAAGCTGGACGGTGCGGAGCCCGTCCCCGATCTGGTGGTGTTGCGCAGGGCGGCGGAGATCCGTGGAAAGCTGCCGCGTCCGGCCGCGTGCGTGCTGGCCGTGGAAGTAGCGGATTCATCTGCTTTGTACGATCGATCGGGGAAGCGTGAGCTCTATGCGCGCGGCGAGATCGCGGAATACTGGGTGGTGGACCTGAGCACCCGCACGGTGGTGCTCCACCTGCGCCCGCTCGCGGGAGATTACCAGGACGTCTCCGAGCATCCACGGGGCGCCTCCTTCGTCTCGCCCGGATTGGGTACAGAAGTGCACGTTGATGACCTGCTGCGGTAGCCCGCCCGGGTTGCCGTCGCGGCGGGGCGGGTGATATATGACTGCCGGAGGCTGCACGCGCGGCCTCCGGACTGTTTTTGGACCGGAACCTGCCCGCGGCGGGACGCTCCCGCGCGTTGCACCAGGACCGACATCTCTCGACCTGCTGATGAAACAGACCATCCGCATCGCCAGTGGCCAGGGCTTCTGGGGTGACCAGCTGGACGCGCCCAAGCAGCAGGTGGAGGGCGGCCCCATCGACTACCTGATGCTCGACTACCTGGCCGAGGTCACCATGTCGATCATGCAGAAGCAGCGCAGCCGCAACCCGGCCGCGGGCTACGCGCGCGACTTCGTGCCGCTCATGGGCGAGATCCTGCCGGCCGTGGTGGAGCGCAACATCCGCGTGGTGGCCAACGCCGGCGGCGTGAACCCCGCCGGCTGCCGCGACGCCGTGGTCGAAGAGGCGCGCCGGGCGGGGCTGGGCGGCCGCGCGCGCATCGGCATGATCACGGGCGACGACATCCTGGAGCGGCTGCCGGAGCTGCAGTCGCGCGGGGTGGAGCTGCGGAACATGGAGACGGGCGAGCCCCTGTCCACGGTGCTGGACCGCGTGCAGAGCGCCAACGCGTACATCGGCGCGCGGCCCATCGTGGAAGCGCTGCGCCAGGACGCGCACGTGGTGATCACGGGCCGCTCCACGGACACGGCGCTCACGTACGGGCCCATGATCCACGAGTTCGGCTGGGACCTGGAGGACTACGACCGCATCGCGGCGGGCGTGGTCGCCGGCCACATCAACGAGTGCGGCGCACAGGCCTCCGGCGGCAACCACCTGGTGGACTGGCGCACCATCCCGGACCTGGGCAACATCGGCTATCCCATCATCGAGGCGGCGCCGGACGGCTCGTTCGTCGTCACCAAGCACGACGGCACGGGCGGCCGGGTGACGGTGCCCACGGTCAAGGAGCAGCTCGTCTACGAGATGGGCGACCCGCGCAGCTACATCACGCCGGACGTGATCGCCGACTTTACCACCATCCGGCTGGAGGACGCGGGCCCGGACCGGGTGCGGGTGCACGGTGTGCGCAGCGCGGGCAAGGCCACGGACATGCTCAAGGTGAGCATCGCCTACAGCGACGGCTACAAGGCCACGGGCAC
>NZ_DASURI010000948.1:0-4426 GCF_036280135.1 Longimicrobium sp. | reverse complement strand
GCCCGCGCCGCCGCTCGTTTGTCTATCGCGGAATCTACTCGCCGCGCCCGTTGCCGCGGCCCCGGTTGCCGTTGCGGCAGCGTCCGTTGCCGTTGCCATTGCCGTTGCCCGCGTTGCAGCGAACCTCGTCGCGCTTGCCCTTGTTGCCGTTGGGCCGCGCGCTACGGTCGCGGTTGCCTTCGCGGTCGCGGCTGTCGATTCGGCCGTCGCCGTTGCGGTCCACCGTGGGGCGCGCGCTGCCGGGGTAGTACACGGGGTTGCGGTTGTTGCCGGAGCAGGCGGCGGTCGCAAGCACGACCGCGAACATCGCGGCGCCAAGGCGAGGGAAGTGCTTCATGGGGATGTCTCCGCGTCGGTGCGCCGGAAGGGGCCGTTGCCGGCCGGCCGGCGCTGTCCTCGATGACCGTGCGCGCGGACGGCCGCGCCCACAGGCGTTTGCCGGTCCGCTCGCAAGTGCTGAGCCGTAAAGACGATCGGATGTGCCGCGGGGTCACGCGGCGGCGTCCGCCACTGTACACCGGCGGGGCGGCGGGGTAGTTTGCGGCGCCGCATGGCCCGTATCCCAGGAACGCCCGAGCTGCCGGATAGACAATCGAATGGACGCGCTCAAGCAGACCGATCCCGACATCCACCGCCTGCTCGTTGCCGAGGCGGAGCGCCAGGAGCACCAGCTGGAGATGATCGCCTCGGAGAACTTCGTTTCCCAGGCGGTGCTGCAGGCCATGGGCTCCGTGCTCACCAACAAGTACGCCGAGGGCTACCCGGGCAAGCGCTACTACGGCGGCTGCGAGGTGGTGGACGAGGTGGAGGCGCTGGCCCAGGAGCGGCTGCGCACCCTCTTTGGCGCCGAGCACGCCAACGTGCAGCCCCACAGCGGCGCGCAGGCCAACATGGCCGTGTTCTTCGCGCTCATGGAGCCGGGCGACACCCTGCTGGGAATGAACCTGAGCGAGGGCGGCCACCTCACGCACGGCTCGCCCGTGAACTTCAGCGGGCGGCTGTACAACGTGGTGGCGTACGGCGTGCGCCCCGACGACCACCGCATCGACTACGCGGCCCTGCGCGACCAGGCCATGCGGACCCGGCCCAAGGTGATCGTGGCCGGCGCGTCGGCCTATCCGCGGCAGATCGACTTCGAGACGTTCGGCGAGATCGCGCGCGAGTGCGGGGCAAAGCTGGTCGTGGACATGGCGCACATCGCCGGCCTGGTGGCCACGGGGCACCATCCCAACCCCGTGCCGTACGCCGACGTGGTGACGTCCACCACGCACAAGACGCTGCGCGGTCCCCGCGGCGGGCTCATCCTGAGCACCGGGGAGCACGCCAAGGCCATCGACAAGCAGATCTTCCCCGGCATCCAGGGCGGCCCGCTCATGCACGTGATCGCGGCCAAGGCCGTGGCATTCGGCGAGGCGCTGCGGCCGGAGTTCGGCGACTACAGCGGCCGGGTGATCGCCAACGCCCGCGCGCTGGGCGAGGGGCTGGCCGAGCGCGGGTTCACGCTGGTGTCGGGCGGCACGGACAACCACCTGCTGCTGGTGGACCTGCGCAGCAAGGGTGTCACGGGCAAGGTGGCCGAAAAAGCGCTGGACCACGCCGGCATCACCGTCAACAAGAACACGGTGCCGGGCGAGACGGAGTCGCCGTTCGTCACCAGCGGCGTGCGCATCGGCACGCCGGCGCTCACCACGCGCGGGCTGGGCACGGCGGAGATGGCGATCATCGCCGACCTCATCGACCGCGTGATCGCGGCCCCGGCCGACGAGCAGGTGGCGGCCACGGTGCGCGGCGAGGTGCGCGAGCTGTGCGACCGGTTCCCGCTGTACGGCGAGTGGGCGCGGCAGTAAGGGCCTGAACGGCGGGTTGCAGGGGACAGGTTACGGGGGACGGCCCGCAACGGCATGAACGGCCCCGCTCTTGGTGAGTGAGGCCGTTTTTCGCGCCCGGTTGACGTACGTGCGGCTTGTACGCATCGTTGGTGGGGAATCAACAAGGAGTCGCGTATGGCCAAGGTAATGCTCAACGTCGAGCTCGAATCCGGGCTCGTGGATCGCGTGCGGCGTTACAGCGAGCAGCACGGAACCGGCGTCGCTGAAACCATCGAGCAGCTGATCGGGACGCTGCCGGCAAATGGCACGAGCGATGTGCGGTCGCTGCATTCGCCGGCGGCCCCGCTCCCCAACGAGGCTGAGGATTGGACTCGCGAGCTTACCCTGGGAGTGCGAAAGCTCCTGGGGGCAGGCGCGGGTGACGCCGACGAGGAGGACTATCGCCGCTACCTGCTTGGAAAGCACGGGCGGTGAAGCTGCTTCTGGACGTAAACGTCGTGCTGGATGTTGCGCTCAACCGGCCGCCGTTCGTGGTCGACGCTGCCCTGGTGCTGAGCGCCATCGATCAGGGGCGCGCGGAGGGCTTCGTCGCGGCGCATACCATCACGACCGCCTTCTACATCATCGCCAAGAACCAGGGTCACCAGGCGGCGGTAACCGCCGTGGCCGAGGTGCTCCGAATTCTGGACGTCGTTCCCGTGGATCGCGCGGGCCTGTCGCACGCACTGCGCCTTGGCTGGCGGGACTTCGAGGATGCCGTGCAGACGGTGTCGGCCAGCAAGATCGGCGCGGATTTCATCGTCACGCGCGATCTGCAGGACTTCAGCGGTTCACCGGTGCCTGCGCGTGACCCTGCGTTCGTCCTGCCGCTGCTCCGGTAACCGGCGCTCTTCCGCCGTTGCAGGCTGTCCCCTGTAACCAGTCCCCTGTCCCCCGCAGTTGTAGTTCCCGCCCGTGAACCCGCCCGCCGCTCCGGTGTATGCGCACGGTCTTGCGCCCAACCGGTTCCCGCAGTGCCTACCATGAAGCGAGCCTACATCGAGACCTACGGCTGCCAGATGAACATCAGCGACAGCGAGCTGATGGCCGGAATCCTGGCAGAGCAGGGGTTCGTCGCCACCGACAAGCCCGACGACGCCGACGTCATCCTCGTGAACACGTGCGCCATCCGCGACCACGCGGAGCAGCGCGTGATCGGCCGCGTGGGGCAGCTGCAGGAGTTCCGGCGGCAGGGCGCCGTCATCGGCGTCACGGGGTGCATGGCGCAGCGCATGGGCGACTCGCTGCTGGGCCGCGCCGGCGGCGTGGACCTGGTGATGGGCCCCGACGCCTACCGCCAGCTCCCCGACAAGCTCACCGAGGTGGCCGGCAAGCGCACGCGCCCCGCGCTGCCCCTGGCGTTTGGCCAGCACGCGCCGCAGCAGCCGCGCGGGCTCACGGTGCTGGGCTTTGACCCGCACGAGAACTACGAGGGCGTCGCCGCAAAGCGCATCAGCCGCGTGAGCGCGTGGGTGCCCATCCAGCGCGGGTGCAACTACCGCTGCACGTACTGCATCGTGCCGTACGTGCGCGGCGACGAAAAGAACCGCGACCCGCAGGCCATCCTGGACGAGGTGCGGGCCCTGGCCGCCGACGGCGTGCCCGAGGTGACGCTGCTGGGCCAGACGGTGAACTCGTGGGAGCACGGCGGCTGGAGCTTTCCGCGCCTGCTGCGCGAGGTGGCGCGGGTGGACGGCATTCGCCGCGTGCGCTTCACGAGCCCGCACCCCAACGGCTTCACGCGTGAGCTGGTGGAGGTGATGGCCACGGAGCCGGCCGTGTGCAAGCAGCTGCACCTGCCCGTGCAGAGCGGCCACAACCGCACGCTCAAGCGCATGCTGCGCCGCTACACGGTCGAGGAGTACCTGGAGAAGATCGAATGGGTGCGCGAGGCCATGCCCGGCATCGCGCTTTCCACGGACGTGATCGTGGCGTTCCCCGGCGAGACGGACGAGGAGTACCAGGCTACCCTGGAGCTCATGCGCGCCGTGCGCTACGACGACGCGTTCCTGTACAAGTACAGCGAGCGCGACGGCACGCCGGCCACGCGCCTGCCGCGCGACCAGTTCGTGCCCGACGAGGTGGGCAAGGCGCGGCTGGAGCGGCTGATCGAGACGCACCGCGCCATCCAGGCGGAGCTCTACCACGCCGAGGTGGGCCGCGTGGAAGAGGTGCTGGTGGAAAAGGAGGGCCGCCGCGGCGGGCTGCAGGGCCGCACGGAGAGCAACAAGGTGGTGACGTTCGACGGACCGGTGGAGCTCATCGGCTATTTTGCCGAGGTCAAGCTGGTCTCCACCTCCGGCGCCACCTTCGTGGGCGAGCTGGCGCACGCGATGGCGGCCGCGTGAGCGCGCCGCGCTGGCTGCCCGCCGCCGGCGTGACCCTGGTGGCGGCGGCGTTCACCTGGTTTAACCGCGGCGAGCGCATCGTCGTGGACCTGGGCCTGTTTCGCCTGTACCGCGCGCCGCTCACGGTGGTCGTCTTCCTGGCGTTCCTGGCCGGGATGCTGTCGATGATGGCGTTGAGCCTGCGCCATGACCGGCGCGTGCGCGAGGAGC
>NZ_DASURI010000947.1:0-3382 GCF_036280135.1 Longimicrobium sp. | reverse complement strand
CGTCCGCGAGCTGCGCAACGTGCTGGAGCGCGCGGTGCTGCTGGCCCCCGGCGACGTGCTGCGGGTGGATCACCTCCAGCTGGGGCCGGCGGCCGCGCCCGGCGAGGCGGCGGGCGCGGCCGGGTCGCTGCCCGGCTACTCCGCCGGCATGACCATGGCGCAGGTGGAGGCGCTCCACATCGGCACGGTGCTGCGGCAGGTGAACGGGCACTTCGGCCGCGCCGCGGAGATCCTGGACATGCACCGCAACACCGTATCGCGCAAGGCCATCGAGTACGGCGTGCTCCCGGAGTGAGCCGGCCGCTCCCCGTCCTCTCCGCCCCTCTGCCGGTTCCTGCAGCGCGTTGTCACAAAAACCGGCAGCCGATCCATCGCCCGGCATCCGCCGGAACGAAAAAATCGAGCAACGGCGCCGTTTTCGATCGATCCACATCACGGAACAGCACGTGCCCTGCCCTTCGCCATGAACGCCGCAGACCGCCCATCCACCGACCCCGCGTGACCCAGCGAGCCCTCAAAGTCGACGCCGCGCTCAAGGCCATCCCCGAGACGGATGACCTGGCGCACCTGCGCGACGCGCTGCTCTCGGCGTCCCGCGCGGACAGCGGGCTGGCCTGGGGCTCGGCCGAGGACTACCCCGCGCTCAACACGCGCCTGGCGGACCCGGCCGCGCTGGAAAGCCAGGTCCAGGCGCTCGCGGAGCGGGTTCGCCGGCGCGTGGAGCGGGTGATGCGCCACACCGTGCACGCCCTGGCCGCGCTGGAGCGGGGAGAGGCGGCCCAGGCGGCCCGGCACCTGGTGGACGCGGGCGAGGCGGAGGAGGGCGAGCGGCGGCTGGAGCAGGCGCGGGAGTTCTACGAGCGGGCGCTGGACATCGGCCGCAAGCCGCGCGACCGGCGGGGCGAGGGCCTGGCGCTTCGGCGGCTGGGCCGCGTGGCCCGCGCCCTGGGCCAGTGGGAGACGGCCGCCCGGCGCTACCAGGAAAGCCTCGACGTGGCCATCGCCCAGCGCGACGACGTGGGCGCGGTGGTGGCGTGCCAGGGGCTGGGAAACGTCCACGTGGACCAGAGCCGCTGGAGCGAGGCGCGGGCGTGGTACCTTCGCGGCGTGGAGCGCTGCCCGGCCCGCCCGCCCACCGCGGAATACGTGCACCTGTGCGTGGGGCTGTCCGTGGTGGAGCGCCGCCTGGGCGACCTGGACGCCGCGGCGGAGTGGCTGGCGCGCGGGGAGCAGGCGGCGGCCGGCCTGGGCGACGGGCTGATGGCGTACGTGGACCACGCCTGGGGGCGCCTGCACCTGGCGCGGGACGAGGCGTCGGACGCCGAGCTCGCCTTTCGCCGCGCCCTGGGGCGGGAGGTGGACCCGGCGACGCGCGTGGCGTTCATGGCGGGACTCTCCGAGCCCCTGCTGCGCCAGGGCCGCGCCCGCGAGGCGCTGGCGGTGGCGCGCGACGCCGAGGCGCTGGCCATCCACGCCCGCGCCGTGACCCGGCTGCCGGACGTGTACCGGGCCCTGGGCGCCGCCGCCGCGGAGCGCGGCGACGCGGACGCGTACCTGTTCTACGAGAAGGCGCTGGAGGTGTGCCGCGACCACCGGCTGCCCGCGTACGAGGTGGCCGCCACGCAGCAGCACTACGGGAGGCTCCAGGCTCGGCGGGGGGAGCACGAGGCGGCGGACGCGCGCCTGCGGGAGGCGCACCGGCTGTACACCGGGCTGGGCGCGCGGACGGAGGCGGACGAGGTGGCGCAGGAGCTGGGGCGCATGGGCGCCGCGGTGAACGACAACGAACAGGGGCGGACGGAATGAGGATGATGGCGGGCGCGGCGGCGCTCTTCCTGGGACTGCTCGCGGCGGGCTGCAACGGCGAGGTGGTGGGCGGCGGCATGCGCCCCGCGGCCGTGCTGGTGGTCTCGGGCGACCTGCAGACGGGCACGGCGGGCCAGGAGCTGCCCCAGCCGCTGGTGGCGAAGGTGGTGGACGAAGGGGGCCGGCCCGTGCGCGACCAGCTGGTGAACTTTCGCGTCGTGAGCGGGGGCGGCTCGGTGTTCGCCGGCTCGGCCATCACCAACCGCGACGGCATCGCGCAGGAGCGCTGGACCCTGGGCACGGTGGCCGGCGACACGCAGGTGGTGGAGGCCCGCGCGGTGGACACGCGGACGGGCGCGCCCATCGTCTTCGCCACCTTCCGCGCCGTGGCCCGCGCGGCCGCCCCCGCCCAGCTCGCGGCCGAGAACCCCGACCGCGCGGGCACGGCCGGCGCGGCGCTGCCCGCCCCGCTCGTGGTCCGCGTGACGGACGCGCTGGGCAACGGCGTCCCGGGCACCCCCGTCACCTGGACGGTGGTGTCGGGCGGGGGCACGGTGCAGGCGGGCGGCACCACCGACGCCACGGGCCGGGCGCAGGCCGCCTGGACGCTGGGCGGCGCCCTGGGCACGGCACAGGGGGTCCAGGCCGTGGCCGCCGGGCTCCCGCCCGTGCGGTTCACGGCCCTGGCCGCCCCGGCCACTCCGCTGGAGCTGGTGCAGGTGTCCGGCGAGTACCAGGGCGCCAGGGGGGGCGAGCCCCTGGAGCATCCCATCGTCTTCGTGGTGCGGCAGGCGGGCGGCGGCGCGCCCGTGGCGGATGTGTGGGTGCGCGGCGGCCCGGGCACGGCGCCCGACTCGGTACGGACGGACGCGCAGGGACGCGCCTCGTTCACGTGGACGGTTCCCCCGTCCTCGGGCTGGGTGGAGGAGTTGTTCTGGGTGGCGGGGGCCATCCCCTCGGTGCGGGTGACGGCCTACTCCTGGCCGGTCGCGCCGGCGCGGATGGAGCTGTACACCCCCCTGCCGTACGCGCACCCGGACCGGGACGTTACGCTGGAGGTCGGCGTGTTCGACGCCGCGGGCCAGCGGGTGCAGTTCCCCGTTCGCGGCACCGTCGAGGCGGGCGGCGGCACCATCAACCGGATCATGGCCATGCAGGGCGCGGCCACGCTCACCTGGCACACGGGCCCGCAGGACGGCTCCGTGCAGCGCGTGCGGTTGGAGGCGGGCGGCGTGGACCTCGTGGTCGAGAAGGAGATCCGGCGCGTGTGGCTGTGGCCGCGGCTGCCGGCCGGCTCGGTCGTCACCGCCTCCACGCTGCTGCGGGTGGATGGCTCGTCCATCAAGCTGCCGGCCGGCAGCGAGCCCGGGCCCGGCGACCCGCGGATGTTCGTCACCGTGGACGGCCGCACGACGGAGATGCGCAACGTGAGCATTCCCGGGGGCGGCGGCGCGCCCTGGATGCCCTACCCCACCACGGACGGATGGGTGGCGGGGCTGGCCCCCGGCCCCAAGGTGGCGCGCTTTCGCCTGGAGACGGCGGAGGGGACCTTCGAGCTGGACTGGGCGTTCGTCTA
>NZ_DASURI010000946.1:0-3295 GCF_036280135.1 Longimicrobium sp. | reverse complement strand
GGACGCGGAGGCGCTGGCCCGCGACCCGTCCACCCTCTCCGCGTTCGACGACCTGCTGCTGCGATGGTCGGAGCGCGTGTGGGACGGCCTCGTGGGCCGCGGTACCGTGCGCCGGGCCACGGGCGGTGGCATCGGGGAGGAAGTGTGGCTGCCGAAGGGCTTCAACCTCCGGCCGGACCAGCCGTTCGTCTGGCTGGAGCCCGTGGACGGCGACCTGCGCCTGCTGGGCCGCCGCGCCGCCCCCGTCGGGACGGGCGAGATCGTCCCCCTGACGCGCCGCGGCTGGGCGGAGTCGGTGGACGACGCGCGGGTGCGGCTGCTGGACACGGCGGCGCTCGTGGCCCGGGAAGGGGTGGACGGCGCCTGGCGCGCCCTGGCGCGGCTGCACCACGTGGCCATGGAGCTGGCCGTGGAGCGCGCCCTGGGCGAGGAGGCGGCGTACCGCGAGCGGCTGCAGGCCCGCGAGCGCGCCCGCGCGTCGGAGATGGCGCAGGGGCTGGCCCGGCTGGCCAGCACGCTGGAGACGGACCGCGCCGCGTTCGGCATGCGGATGCGCCCGCCGGAGGGGCCCGGCGAGGACACGCTCTTTGCCGCGTTCCGCCTGGTGGCGCAGGCGCAGGGGCTGGAGGTGGAGCCGCCCGCGCACCCCGTGCCCGTCAAGGACCCCATCCAGGGGCTGGCCCGCGCCTGCCGCGTACGCGCCCGCCGCGTGGTGCTGCGCGAGGGGTGGTGGCGCGCGGACAACGGCCCCCTCCTGGGCCGGTGGGGAGACCGTCCCGTGCCCCTGGCCCTGCTGCCGGCACGCGGGGGCGGCTACGAGGCGTTCGACCCGGCGGACCGGTCGCGCGTGCGCGTGGACGAGGCCCTCGCGCAGCAGGTGGGTCCCACGGCGTACATGGTCTACCGGCCGTTCCCGGCAGAGGCGCTGACGCCCCTGGCCGTGCTGCGCTTTGGCCTGCACGGGTGCAGGCCGGACGTGGTGACGGCGCTCGTGGCGGCGCTGCTGGGGGCCGTGCTGGGACTGGTGCTGCCGCTGGCGACGGGGCTGCTGTTCGAGAGCATCATCCCCGGTGCGGACCGGCCGCAGCTCGTGCAGATGACGCTCGTGCTGCTGGCCGTGGCCCTGGCCGGCGCGCTGTTCACCGTGGTGCGCGGCGTGGCGCTCGTGCGCATCGAGTCGCGGACGGCGGCGGGGGTCCAGGCAGCCGTGTGGGACCGGCTCATCGCCCTGCCCCTGCCGTTCTTTCGCGCCTACTCCGCCGGCGACCTGGCCATGCGGGCCATGAACGTGGACGAGATCCGCCGGGTGATGACGGGCGCCGTGGTCACGGGGCTGCTCTCCGGGCTGTTCTCGCTCAGCAACCTCTTCCTGCTCTTTCACTACGACGCCGTCCTGGGCGCCGTGGGCACGCTGCTCATCGCCGTGTCGCTCGTGGCGTCCGTCGGCATCGGCCTGCTGCAGCTGCGCAGCCAGCGGGCCATCCTGACGAGCCGGTCCCGGATCAGCGGGATGATGCTGCAGTTCCTCACGGGCATCTCCAAGCTCAAGCTGGCCGGCGCGGAGCCGCAGGCGTTCTCGCAGTGGGCGCGGGCGTTCGGCGAGCAGCGCGACCGGCAGTACCGCAACCGCAGCCTGGGCATCCGCCTGGCCGTCTTCAACGCGGCGTACCCCATCGTCTGCTCCATCGTCCTCTTTACCCTCGCGGCGGGCCGCCTGGGGACGGAGGACGCGCTGGGGACGGGCGAGTTCCTGGGCTTTACGGCCGCGTTCGGCCTGTGCCTGGGGGCCGTGCTCTCCACGAGCAACGCCGTGCTGCAGGCGCTGAACGCCGTGCCGCTGTACGAGCAGGTCAAGCCCATCCTGCACACCACGCCCGAGGTGCGCCCCGGCAAGGACGACCCCGGCGAGCTTTCCGGCGCCCTAGAGCTGCAGCACGTCTCCTTTCGCTACGGGGACGGGCCGCAGGTGCTGCGCGACGTTTCCGTGCGCATCAACCCGGGCGAGTTCGTGGCCTTCGTGGGGCCGTCCGGCTCGGGCAAGTCCACGTGCTTTCGCCTCCTGCTGGGGTTCGACACGCCCGAGGTGGGCAGCGTGGCGTACGACGAGCAGGACCTGGCGGGGCTGGACGTGGAGGCCGTGCGCCGGCAGATCGGCGTGGTGCTGCAGAGCGGGCGGGTGATGAACGGCGACCTGTTCACCAACATCGCCGGCTCGTCGCCGGCCACCCTGGACGACGCGTGGGAGGCGGCGCGGATGGCGGGGCTGGACGAGGACATCCGCAAGATGCCCATGGGGATGCACACCATCGTCAGCGACGGCGGCGGCACGCTCAGCGGCGGCCAGCGGCAGCGGCTGATGATCGCCCGCGCCATCGTGGGCCGTCCCCGCATCCTGCTGATGGACGAGGCCACGAGCGCCCTGGACAACCGCACGCAGGCCATCGTGAGCGAATCGCTGGACCGCCTGCGCGCCACCCGCGTGGTGATCGCGCACCGGCTGAGCACCATCCTGCACGCGGACCGCATCCACGTGCTCGTGGCGGGCGAGATCGTGGAGAGCGGCAGCTACGACGAGCTGATGGCGCTGGACGGCGTCTTTGCCGCCATGGCCCGCCGCCAGCTCGCGTAACGGACGAACGGCGGAACGACTGAACTGCATTCTCACGCAGAGCCGCGGAGGACGCAGAGAACTGCAACTGCAGATCGCGCACGGGCCGACGTTCTCCCCTCCCCGCGAGGAACGAGCGGGGAGGGACCGGGGGAGGGGCGCTCCGCTGCCGGCGCGGACTGTCTGCAGTGAGATGAAGTTCTCCCTTCCCCCATGCCGTTCATGGGGGAAGGGTCGGGGATGGGGGGCGCTCCGCCGCCGGCGCAAACCATCCTCCGTCAGACGACGTTTCTCACCACGCATGACCGGGTATCCTCCACACCACGCGGCACCGGGACACACCGATGTACACGAAGCACCGAATCCGCCGCGCGTCGCTGCTCGCGGTCCTGCTGGCCACCAGCATCCTGGGCGCGTGCGGCGGTGGCGACGACCCCGCGTCGCAGCGCGCCCGGCGGGCGTCGGGCACGGGCGCCATCGTCATCGGGGCCGCGTGGCCGTGGGAGATGCGCGGCGCCGACATCCTCTACGGCAAGGGGATGGACCTGGCCGTGGAGGAGGTCAACCAGGCCGGCGGCGTGCTGGGCCGCCCCCTCAAGCTGCTGCGCCTGGACGACCAGGCCTCCGTGGACCAGGGTCGCCTCGTGGCGCAGGAGCTGGGGCGCAACCCCGACGTCGTAGCCGTCA
>NZ_DASURI010000945.1:0-8878 GCF_036280135.1 Longimicrobium sp. | reverse complement strand
CGCGTGCGTGCGCCAGGTGCGCCGCATTCCGCCGCCGCCGTCGCCGCGCAGCTTTCGCCGCCAGTGGCCGCTGACGGCCGTGGGCGCCATGGTGGGCTGGTTCGCCGCGGACCGCGTGGTGGGGCCCCAGGGCAGCAAGTTCGTGATCCTGTCCAGCTCCACGCTGGGCTCCATCGTGGGCTCGCACCTCCAGGCCAGCCGCGAGGGCCACGCCAACCTGGGCCGCTCCGTCATGGGCGGCGTGCTGGGCGCGTTCCCCGCGGGCGCCGTGCTGTGGATGAACGGCGCCGACCGCTACAACGAGGCCGAGTTCGCCACCCGCGGCATTGTCCCCGTGATCGGCAGCGCGGCGCAGGCCGTCGTGGTGTCAGGCGTGACGAGCAGCTCGCTGCAGCCCACGCGCATCCAGATCATCGAGTGCCCGCACGTGTCGCCCAACGCGACCGCGTCGCTCCAGTAGGCACTACCGCGCGCAAACGAGAGCCGGCCCCGGGAGCTGATCCCGGGGCCGGCTTTCTCGTTCGCATCCAATCGGGCCGTCCCCGCCCGTTGCTCGCGGAGAGCGGGGGAGAACCGCGCTGACGCGGTCGCCGCCACGGTGCAGGATGCTCGTAGAAGTATACACCCCCTCCCGCGCAGTTTGCGGGAGGGGGTGTACGAGCCTACGCGAGGCCGGGGGAGGGCCCCCGCCGCGCGGACGCGGCGGGCGGGCTCAGGGCGCCGGATCGGCCCTCCGCGCCGGCCGTTACTCCGAGCGGGGTCCGGCGTCGCGCACCGACTGGGGCACGCGGTCGGCGAACTGCTCGAAGTTCTTGCAGAAGGCGTCGGCCAGCTCGCGCGCCTTGGCGTCGTACGCGTCCTTGTCGGGCCACGTGTCGCGCGGGTTGAGCACCTCGCTGGGCACGCCCGGCACGCTCGTGGGGATCTGCAGGTTGAAGAACGGCGCCGTGGCCATCTCCGCGTCGTCCAGCTGCCCCGCCAGCGCCGCGCGCACCATGGCGCGCGTGTACGACAGCTTCATCCGCTCGCCCGTGCCGTACGGGCCGCCCGTCCAGCCCGTGTTCACCAGCCACACGCGGCTGCCGTGCTCCTCCAGCCGCTTGCCCAGCATCTCGGCGTACACGCCGGGGTGCAGGGAAAGGAAGGCGGCGCCGAAGCACGCGCTGAACGTGGGCTGCGGCTCCTTCACGCCCCGCTCCGTGCCGGCCACCTTGGCCGTGTAGCCGGAGAGGAAGTAGAACATGGCCTGCTCCGGCGTAAGGCGGCTGATGGGAGGCAGCACGCCGTACGCATCGGCCGTCAGGAAGACCACGTTCTTGGGATGCCCGCCCCGCGCCTCGGGCACGAAGTTGTGAATGTACGGAAGCGGGTACGAGATGCGCGTGTTCTCGGTGATGCTGATGTCGTCGAAGTCCACGCGCCGGTGCTCGTCCAGCACGCAGTTCTCCAGCACCGTGCCGAACATGCGTGTGGTGGCGTAGATCTCCGGCTCGCCCTCGGGGCTCAGCTTGACGGCCTTGGCGTAGCAGCCGCCCTCGAAGTTGAAGACGCCCGTGTCGCTCCAGCCGTGCTCGTCGTCGCCGATGAGCCCGCGCTCCGGGTCCGCCGACAGCGTCGTCTTGCCCGTGCCGCTCAGGCCAAAGAAGAGCGCCGTGTCGCCCTCGGGGCCCACGTTGGCGCTGCAGTGCATGCTCAGCACGCCCTGCAGGGGCAGCATGTAGTTCAGCACGCCGAACACCGACTTCTTGATCTCGCCGGCGTAGCGCGTGCCGCCGATGAGCACCTCGCGGCGCGCGAAGTTGATGAGGATGAAGGTGCTGGTGCGCGTGCCGTGGCGGGCGGGGTCGGCCTCGTACTCGGGCGCGTGCAGGATGGTGAAGCCCGGCTCCATCCCCTCCAGCTCCGCCTCGTCGGGCCGGCGGAACATGTTGTACGCGAACAGGTTGTGCCACGCGTTGGGCGTGATCACCCGCACGGCCAGGCGGTACTGCGGCTCCGCGCCGGCCCACATGTCGCGCACGTACAGGTCCTGCCCCTCCAGGTGCTCCAGCACGTCGGACCGCAGCAGGTCGTACTTCTCGGGGTCGATGGCCACGTTGACCTTGCCCCACCACACGTCCTTTTCGCTGCCCGGCTCGCGCACCACGAAGCGGTCGTTGGGCGAGCGGCCCGTGTGGGGCGCCGTGACGGCGTTGAAGGGACCGCCATCCGCCAGGTGGCCCTCGCCCCGCCGTACGGCGTGCTCCACCAGCACCGCGGGATCCAGGTTCCAGTAAACGGTACCGGGGTTCCGGATGCCGTGATTGTCCAGCCCGTGGCGGCTTTCGCGCCCAAAGGCGGGCGCCGCCGTCTCGGGATCAAGAGTAGTGGACATCGGTCGCGTCTCGTTGCGGGTCGAACGCCCTTCCCGGGCACCATTCGTTCACGTCGGGCGGGGCAGAAACGGCAACTCTAGCACGCCCGCCGCCCCGAAGCAAGCCGAGTACCTCCCCCGCACACCGCGCGCCCGACGGGCACGGAGCGCGGGACCGCGCATCCGGAAAGTCCTCTTATGAATCTGGCTCACCTCGTCCGCGGGGTTCCGCGCGAAAAACGCGCCGGGCCGCCCCCATCTTCCCGGGGCAGCCCGCGCGGTGTGTCCGTGGCTCGGGTGTGTCTCTCGATTCTCGATAACGCCCTGGATCGTCAGCGTCAGCGCGCAAAGACCACGAACTGCTGCGTGGTGAGGTTGCGGGCCACGCGGCCGGCCAGGTTCTGCCCCGGGCGCCAGTAGACGGTGTGCGTGGCAAAGGGCTGGGCGCTGCCCACGGGCTCGGCCACGAGGATCACCTGGTACCCGGGCAGCTCACCGCCGGCGGCGGGCGGAATGCGAAAACGGGCCGTCTCCATGCGCGCCACGTGGCCCAGCCGGTACCGCTCGCCGTTGCGGTTCATGTACAGCACGAAGTCGTTGTTGCCGTCGTTGGTCACCTCCACGTGACCCATCTGCTGCGACAGGTAGCTGGCGGAGGCGCCGTGTGCCCCGCTCCCCGCCTGCGCGCAGGCGGCCGAAAGGCACAGGAACAGCAGCGCGAACGAGCGGTGGCGAAGCGTGGTACCCATGGCCCCCTCCCCTCAGTTGAACCCGATGTCGGGTTGGCGCGCACCGGCCTCGACCCCCCAGCCAACGGCCAAGGCGCGTCTATCTGATTGTTGCGCCGCCTTTTGCGGCGCTGGCGGGCCAGGGAAAAAGCATAAGGCATGCCATGTTCGGCGGCAGAAAACGTGTGTCTTTCGCGGTGTTTTCCATCCTCATGCACAAGGTGTGTTTACGCTGTTCTGTCCCATACGGATGAATCAACCGGACAGGCCAGACGGCCAAAATGCCACCGGAGCAACCGGGGCACCGACCGACGCGCTGATACGGCGGCGTGTCCGAGAAGGGAGGGACCCGAAGCAGGAGATGCGGAAGCGCAGAGATGCGGAAGCGGCAGATACTACAGCGGGAGATGCGGGGTCTGGACAGGTGATTGGGGGAAGGAGGCGAAGCGGGATACGGCACGCTCCCAGCCGGAGCGAATGAATTCGCCGCTGGAAAGGCACGAAGTCCGCCTTCGCGGACTGCCCCAGCGCGGTCGCCGGACGTGCACCGTGGCGACCTCGCCGATTCCACCCGCCGGGTGGCGGCCCGTGTTGGCGGTTGAAGCCCTGTTCGCAGAGCGCGTCGGCGCGAGACAGGGCTTATGGCAGTCCCAGCGGCGGGTTTACCCGCTCAGGCTGGGTGCATGACAAATCCGCGCGAGCGCATCCGCCGCTCCTTCACTCCCGCTCCGGCCGGGCGCCCGCCGCGTCGGCTTACCGCTCCGCCGGCGCACCCAGCGTGAGCCGCGCGCCCGCGTAGAACGTGCGGCCCGGGCCGGGCTCGTAGAATCGCCCGCCGAACGCGTTGATGACGACGGAGGTGTTGTACGCGCGGTCCAGCAGGTTGCCCACGCCCACGAACGGCGACAGCGCCGCGCGCCCCGTCCGCAGCCCCTCCCATCCGCCGCGCAAATCAACCAGCGTGTACCCCGGCGAGTCGAAGCGCCCCGCCGCGTCGTCGTCCGCCACGGGGGTGGCGCTCACGCGGCGCACGTCCACGCCCGCGAACGGCCCGCGCGACGGCATCGCCAGGATGGACAGGTCCAGCCGGTGCGGAGCAATGCCGGGCACGCGGTTGCCGCCCAGGTCCTCGCCGTCCAGCACGTACTCGCCGAATCGCGCGTCCGTCCACGTGTACGCGGCGCGCGCGGTCCACGCGGGGCGGGGCGTGAGCACGGCGGCGGCCTCCACGCCGCGGTGCCGCGCCGTCCCCGCGTTGCGGTAAAAGACGCGGCCGGGCGCGCCCTCCACCTCGAACGGGACGAGCGCGTCGTCGATGCGGGCGCGGTAGGCGGCCCCCTCCAGCCACGCCCACGGCGCCAGCCGCGCCTTGGCCCCGGCCTCCACGGACACCGTCCGCTGCGGCTGCAGCTCCGGGTTGAAGCCGCCCGCGCCCGTGGGGCGGTTGGCCAACTCCGTCGTCGTGGGCGTCTCGAACGCCGTGGCCACGTTCGCGTAGAAGGAGACAGCAGGGACCGCCGTCCACGAGACGCCCAGGGCGGGGCTCCAGCGGTCCATCGTCCGCGCGCCGCTGTCGTCGGGGTTGCCGCCGGCCGTCAGCCGGTCGCGGACGCTGAAGCGGAACCGGTCGTAGCGCAGGGCGCCCATCGCCTCCCATCCCCCCGACAGCGCCGCCGTCCCCTGCGCGAACGCCGACGACGACGTCACGCCCTCCGCCTGGTCCAGCGTGCGCGCGCCCCGCTGGCCCGCCTCGTTGGCAAAGTTCAGCCGGTCGTCGCGCTGCGTCTCCAGCGCGCCGCCGGCCGTCCAGGCCAGCGGCCCCGCGTCCGCCGTCCACGCCGCCCGCAGCCCGCCCACGCGCCGGTCCAGGTCGATGACGGCGTTGGGGATGGGGTTGTCGATGGACCGCATCAGCCCGTATGCGGCCACCTCCAGCGCGCCGGGGCCCATCGCGCGGCGATACCAGGCGCCGGCCTGCCCCTGGCGCCCCGTCTCGCCCGTGTGCTGCGCCACGTTGCGCGCGAACGCGGCGGACCGGTCCACGCGCAGCAGCGAATCGCTCAGCGAGCCGGGGTTCAGCGCGTCGTAGCGCACGGCCGTAACGCTCAGCCGCAGCTCGTCCGCGCCGCGGGTGAGAAAGAAGGTGCCGCCCGCGTTCAGGTTCTCCGCGGACGAGTGCGTGCGGTACCCCGCGTACTCCAGCCGCGACGCGTACGCCCGGTACGACGCCGCGCCCATCCGCCCGCCCACGCTGGTCTCCGCGCGCAGCAGCCCGTTGGCGCCCGCGAGGACGCGGTGCTCCGAGGCGAGCGGCGCGGCGGGCGCGGGCGCGCTGGACAGCTGGATGACGCCGCCGGACGCGTTGCCGTACAGGGCAGACGCGGGCCCGCGGATGATCTCCGCCCGGCCCAGCGTGGCGGGGTCCACGTGGTTCAGCGTCGTCTGCCCGTCCGGCAGCGTGGCGGGGATCCCGTCCACCAGCACGCGCACCCCCCGCACCCCGAACTGCGCCCGCGCGCCAAAGCCGCGGACGGAGATGCGCTCGCCCAGCGCGTAGTTGAAGCGGTTGTCCACCTGCACGCCGGGCACGGCCGCCAGCGCCTCCGTCAGCGCCAGTCCCGGCCGCCCCGCGCGGATCTCCACCTCGCGCACCACTGATACGCCAAAGGGCGCGCGCTGCGCCGGCACGGGCGCGCCCAGCACGCGCAGCGTGTCCAGGGGCACCGCACGCGCGGTGTCCTGCTGCGCGCCCAGCGCGGGCGCCGACGCCAGCACCAGCGCGAGCACCGGCGGGAGAGAGCGGTGGATCATGATCTGGCCGATGGGGGTCCGCGTGCGACTGCAGTCTCGGTGGATGGCGTGCGCAAGACGTCTGCCGGGTCCGTCCACAGTGGATGATGCGGATGCGCCGACGCCCGTCTCCGGACTCCGGACTCCGGACGCGAAACGGCCCGCCCCCCGGATTCCGGGAAGCGGGCCGCGTTGCGCGAGCGGATGTGCCTTACTTGCGGCCGCCGCGCTTGCGGTTGCCGGCGAACTGCACCTCCGCCGCGTGCTCCTCGCGCAGCTTGCGGGCCAGCCATCGCTCCACCTCCGCCGCCCGCTCCGACGGTGGGCGCCCCTCGCGCCAGTCGTCGAACAGGGCGCGCACCTCCGTCAGCGCCGCGTCCAGCCCGGGCGAAAAGAGGAGCTTGAGGTGGCCGGCGGACTGCGCCGTGGTGCGCACCTCGGCGACGCCGCCCCTGGCGCGGCGCTGCTGGTACAGCTGCCCCATGGAGCGCAGGCTGCGCTGGTGCGGCCGCTCGGTGGTGCCGTTCACGAACTTGCGCAGGGCCTCGTGCCCCAGCCCTACCAGGGCCGCGGCATCGCGCAGGGACGTGTCGAGCACGAGCTCGTGCATGAACGCACGGAGCTCCTCGATCGGTACGTGGCGCCAGGAGTCGTCGCGGACTCGGCCACTTTGTCTAAGTTCGGCTGGAGGACACTGGAGATTGTACAGCGGCCCCCCGGCGCCCGCAAGCCGTCACCTTGTGCGCATCGTGGACACCCGGGGTGACGCGCACGAAAAGAGCCCCGCCGGATGGGCGGGGCCCTGTAGAGGACGGGCGCGTTCACCGGCGCGGCCGTACCCGGCCGGTCCGCGTCGCGGACCGGCCGCGGGGGCCGGACGGGCGGCGTGCCCCCGGCTCAGTCCTCGTCGTCGTCGTCGCCGGTGTCGAAGCCCATCGACTCTTCCTCGATGAGCTCCGTCAGCTGAGAGCCCCAGGCGCTCTCCAGCAGCCGGCGCACCTTGGGAAACCGGTGCATCACCTCGCCCATCTCGGGCGTGATGAAGATCTCCAGGACGTCGTTGCGGGTGTACTTCGCCGAGTCGTCGTCCTCCAGGAACGCCTTCAGCTCCTCGATCAGGTCGCGAAGGTCGCTCAGCAGCTCGCTGGGAAAGTGTCCCTCGTCCAGCGCCACGGCAGACTCCACCCAGTCGTGCACCTGCGACACAAGCTCGTCGAACCGCTGGTCCACCCGTGAATCGCTCATCCCTTTGTCAGTCTCCCAAGTGTCTTTCCGGTGTCGCGGCGACCGCGCGTTGCCCCGCCGCAACGCACAGCGTAAAGTCTCGGCAAATCGCGGTCAAGTCTTCGCGTGCCCAATCGTGTCGCGGTGACACCAACCGGCGGCCCCCGGGCGGCATCCAATCCCCGTCCCTGCAGTCTCTCCCGGCCCTCGCGTCCCCCGTTCCGCATGCCCGCGCCCGAGCTCATCCGCCTGACCGGCATCCGCAAGACGCACCGCGGCGACACCCGCGAAACCGTGGCCCTGGACGGCATCGACCTCGCCGTCAATGCGGGCGAGTACGTGGCCGTGGCGGGACCGTCCGGCTGCGGAAAGAGCACGCTGCTCTCCATCCTGGGGCTGCTGGACGCGCCCACGGCCGGCACCTACCTGCTGGACGGCCGGTCCGTGGCCACGCTGGGCGCGGCGGAGCGGGCGGGCGTACGCAACCGCGACATCGGCTTCGTCTTCCAGGCGTTCAACCTAGTGGGCGACCTGACCGTGCGGCAGAACGTGGAGCTGCCCCTGACGTACCGCCGCGGCCTGTCCGCCGCCGAGCGCCGCGACCGCGCCGAGGACGCGCTGGAGCGGGTGGGGATGGCCGAGCGGATGGACCACTACCCGGCGGAGCTTTCCGGCGGCCAGCAGCAGCGCGCGGCCGTGGCCCGGGCCACCGCCGGCGCCCCCCGCCTGCTCCTGGCCGACGAGCCCACCGGCAACCTGGATTCGGCCAACGGCGAGGCGGTGATGGCGCTGCTGGCGGAGTTGCACCGCGACGGCGCCACGCTGTGCCTGGTGACGCACGATCCCCGCTACGCGGACCACGCCCAGCGCACCGTCCGCCTCCTGGACGGCCGCGTCGCCGCGGACGAGCGGCGGTAGCCCGATTCTCACCACCGGGCGGCAGCACCGCGTACGTCGCAGTGGGGGACGTGGAGGCGCGGAAGGGGCGACGCTCCTTCCGCGCTCTGTCCATCCGCCCGTTCGGATCCCTCCAACCGCCGGATAACCATCCGAACGAAAATCTTGCGGATATGTCTTTAAAGGTGCAACGTGTAGAGGTTGCAGCTCCTACGAGGAACGTCAACCGATCCCGTCCGTGCAGCTCGTCTACGCCCTCGTGTTTCAGGGTTGCTCCACCGCCGATCCGAACGGGACGGTCTTTCACGGACGCACCTCTGCCCCAGCTGCACCGTCAGCACAGTGATCGCGCCGGGCGAGGTGATCACCACGCTCCAGCAGGTGGCCGGCGAAACAGCCGCGCTGTCGTCCACCCTCATCGAGTCCGCCCCACGTCGTTCCTGGAGTCGGGCACCATCACGTTCGGTGAACGCGGGGAGAACGCGCTGTACGTCTCCACGGTGGGCCAGGGCCACATCAGCGGCCAGCCCACGGGCACCATGCGGGGCGACGTGATCTGGCAGGTGAACGAGGGCAGGGCGTGTTCGCCGGCGCCACGGGCCTCATCACCACCAACTTCTCCATCACCGGCGACCCGGTCACCGACCACCACCGGGGCGTGATCACGCCGGCCTGAGCCCCGTCCCTTTCCTCCCTCCCAATCCGGAGATCCGCCGTGAGCTACCTGGACCTGCCGCGGTTCCACCTGTCGGGGCGCTTTTTCGCCAACCCCTCCACCATCAACAACGAGGCGGTGAACTACAACCCCGCCCAGGTGCTCAACACCGGGCCGCAGGACCAGGCGGGCGCCGTGGGCTGGAACCCGCCCGGGCAGGCGCTCTGGACG
>NZ_DASURI010000944.1:0-10261 GCF_036280135.1 Longimicrobium sp. | reverse complement strand
TTTCGCACTTTCGCACTGCCGTTCAGACGATCTCCCGCAGCCAGTCCGTCAGGCTCTGCATGGTGAACCGCCAGTTGTTCTCCAGCAGGGGCACGGCCTCGTCCACGCGGCCGTCGGAGACCAGCTCGGCGATCTGCTCGTGCGTGCGCGTGCTGACGGGGATGTAGCCGGCGTTCTGCATGTACGCGTACTCGTATCGCCGGATGACGGCCTTGGCCGTGCCGATGAGCGACATGAGGTACTCGTTGCCGTTCGTCTCCAGCAGCGTGCGGTGCCACGCCCCGTCCAGGTCAATGCGCCGCTCCGGGTCCTGCTCGGCCTCGAGCTCGGCGTTGATGCGGTCCAGCTGCGCGCGCCGCTCCGGCGTGAGGGGGGCGGCCGTGCGCAGGGCCAGCACCTCCAGCGTCCACAGCACGGGGTACGCCTCGCGCACCTCGCGCTCGCTGAGCGGCTTGACGAAGAAGCCGCGACCCACGTCGGCCTCCAGGAAGCCCTCGCGCTCCAGCCGCAGCAGCGCCTCGCGGATGGGCGTGCGGCTCACCCCCAGCTCGCGCGCCAGCGCCGTGTCGCTGATGCGGGCGCCGGGCTTGAGGTCGTCGCGAAGGATGCGGTCCACGATGGCGTGGTGCACCTGGTCGCGGAGCGGAACACGGGTAATGGGCCGGCCTCCGGGCCGGTCCAGCGCGCTGACGATCTCGGTCATGCGAAATGGGGCGGTGAGAGTCACACCTGAGCGGACAAAGATCGCCCGTCGCCCGGACGCCCGCAACCGCCGGGGGTTGTGAAGGGAAAGTACCACGTGCCAAGTTCCCAAGTACCAAGTGAAATGCAGCTCCATCCAGGTGCCTGGACGCGCGCCACTTGGCACTTGGCACTTGGCACTTGGCACTTGGCACTTGGCACTCGGCACTCGGCACTTGGCACTTGGCACTTGGCACTCGGCACTCGGCACTCGGCACTCGGCACTTGGCACTTGGCACTTCTTCTCCCGCCCCCATGCCTTCCGCCCGCGAGATCAGCGCTTCGCACCGCATGATGCAGGTGACCGAATGGGAGCTCCAGCGCATCCTGCTGGACATCCACGACGGTCCCGTGCAGCACATGTTCGCCGCGCTGTCGCAGCTGGACCTGCTGCGCCGCGCCCTGGAAGCGGACCGCTGCATGTCGCCCGCGGCCGAGGACCGCATCGGGCGCATCCGCCAGCTGCTGGAAGGCGGGCTGAACGAGGTGCGCAGCTTCATCGGTGCGTTCCGGCCGCCGGAGTGGGAGGCCCGCGGGTTCGTCCCCATCCTCGAGGGCCTGCTGCTGCAGCACGAGGCCATGACGGACACGCAGGTGTCGCTGGACGTGCGCGGCGCGCTGCCCGACATCCCCGTCCCTGTCAAGATCGGCCTGTACCGCGTGCTGCAGGAAGCGCTGAGCAACGCGTATCGCCACGGCGGCGCCAACCGGGTGGTGGTGCGCCTGCGCCCCGTGATCCGCGGGGGCGAGCCGCGGCTGCGGATGAGCGTGAGCGACAACGGCAACGGTTTTCGCGCCGAGGGCATGCTGGACGAGGGCAAGCACTTTGGGCTGCGGGGCATGCGCGACCGGGTGGAGATGATCGGCGGGCGCTTTCGCCTGCGCAGCGCGCCGGGCGCCGGCGCCACCATCGGCATCGAGGTGCCCGTGACGGCGGGGGAGGGCGCGTGAGCCGCTACCGCATCATCCTGGCGGACGACCACGAGCTGGTGCTCGAAGGGCTGCGCTCCCTCGTGGAGAGCGAGCCCGACATGCGCGTGACGGCCACGGCCACCAACGGGCGGCAGGCGCTGGAGGCCGTGCGCGCCCATCCGCCCGACGTCGTCGTCCTGGACCTGGAGATGGGCGAGATGAACGGGCTGCGCTGCCTGGAGGCCATCAAGCGCGAGCAGCCGGACGTGCGCGTGCTCATCCTGACCGCGTACGGCGACGGCGAGAGCATGCGCGCGGCCCTGGAGGGCGGGGCCGACGGGTTCGCGCTCAAGACGGAGCCGCCGCAGCAGACGGTGGCCAGCATCCGCCAGGTGTGCCGCGGGCAGCTCGTCTTTCCGCTGGCGGCGCGCAAGTGGCTCATGCGGAGCGATCCGGCCCAGGACGCGTCCACGCCCACGCCGCGCGAGCGGGAGATCCTGGCGCAGGTGGCCGAGGGCCTGACCAACGCGCAGATCGCCCGCCGCCTGCGCGTGAGCGACAACACGGTCAAGTTCCACCTCCAGAACCTGTACCTCAAGCTGGGCGTGCGGAACCGGACGGAAGCGACCGCGTGGTTCCTCCGCGAGCACCGCGCCGGCCGCGTCTGAGTCCCGGTTCAGCAGGCCGTTGCTGCATTTTCTCACGCAGGGCCGCGCAGGACGCAGCGTCCTTCATCGCGCGGTGAAGCCCTCCGCGGCTCCGCGGCGCCGCGTGAGAATCGGCTTCTGTCGCGGGACTGCTGCCCCTGCTCCCTCTGCGTGAGATGCAGGAAAGGCACGCCCCGACGGACGCCGGACAAAACCAGACGGAGCGGAAAGGGCTCCCGACCGACGCGGGAGGATGCTAGATTCACGGCATGGACACGACTTCTCCCTCTCCCCTGTCGGACCGCGGCACCTGCGTCCTGTGCGACCGCACGCTGGGCTCCGAGGGCCCCCGCAGCGGCCCGACCATCGGCTTTTGCCCCACCTGCGCCGGCGACCTGGGCATCGTCCCCGTGGAGAACCTGCTGCAGCTGGGGCCCTCGGACTACGATCGGCTGCCGTTCGGCTTCATCACCGTGGACCGCGACGGGGTCATCCAGCGCTTCAACGCGTTCGAGACGGCGTACAGTGGCATGCGCGAAGAGGACGTCCTGGGGCGCAACTTCTTCCAGGACGTGGCGCCGTGCACCTCCGTGCGCGACTTCGAGGGCCGCTTTCGCACGATGATCCAGGACGGCAGCGACGGCGTGGCGCGCTTTCGCTACGTGTTCCGCTTTGGTGGGGGCGAGCGGCTGGTGCAGGTGTCGATGACGTTCATCGCCAGCGAGGACCGCGGCATCATCATCGTCCGCGACCTGGACGCCGCCTGACGCGCGTGGCGGACTGCCTGTTCTGCGCCATCGCCCACGGCGAGGCGCCGGCCAGCATGGTTCACCAGGACGCGCGCTGCGTGGTGTTCATGGACATCCACCCCGTGCGCCCCGGCCACGTGCTGGTGGCCTCGCGCCGCCACGCCGTGCAGTTGCACGAGCTGCCGCCCGACGAGCGCGCGGCCCTGTTCGAGCTGGCCGTGCGCGTCGGTGAGGCACAGGCGGCGGCGGGGCTGCCGCGGCAGGGCGGCACGCTGGTGGTGAACGACGGCCCCGCCGCGGGACAGCACGTGCCGCACGTGCACGTCCACGTCATCCCCCGCGCCCGCGGCGACCTGCCGGCCGTGCTGCGGGCGTACGCGGGCAAGCTCTTCAACCACTTTGGACGCGCGGCGAACCGATCGGCGCTGGACGCGCTGGCCGGCCGCATCCGCGCGCACCTCGCACTTCCCGAAGCACCGGAATGACGCAGCTCCCCGAATCGACGCAGGCGCACAAGACCACGCCGCTCAGCAAGATGACCCGCATCGCTATCGCCGTCGTGGGCGCGGTGATCGGGTTCATCGTCATCACGCGCCTGCTCCCCGGCGGCGCCGGCCCCCGCGCCGACGCCCGCGAGGTGCTGGCGCGCGAGTGGCGCACGGAGGAGGTGCTGGGGCTGACGGTGTCGTCGCCGGGGCGATTTCGCGCCGTGACCATCCCCGTGCCCGACGAGATGCGCACGGCCATCCAGAAGATGGAGAGCTACGGCCGCAACGCGGGGCAGACGGAGATGCGCGTCTCCCGCACGGAGTTCAACGCGGGCGTGCCGCTGGACCTGGAGGGGAGCGCGCAGGGGGCCATCGACGCCATGCGCGGCAACCCCGCCGTCACGCAGATGCGGCACGCGCACGCGCGGACGGAGGTCTCCGGCATCCCCGCCGTGCGGACGACGTCCACGTTCCAGGTGGAGGGCCGCCCGGCGCACGGCGAGATCCTTACGCTGCTGCGCGGGCGCACGCTGTGGCAGGTGCAGGTGCTGGGGCCGGAGAAGGACGCCCCCGCGATCGCCCGCCGGCTGATGGAATCCGTCCGCGTGCAGCAGCCGTAGCCGCCGGGCCTGGTCCGCGGCGGCGGATCGATCGGCGTGAAAGCATTCGAGGAGCAGAGTCCCCCGGGATTCTGCTCCTCGATGTTTTTTCGTAAAACCGTGAAGCGTGACCCGGCCCCGCTGTCATGCCGAATCCCCGTGAAATGCGCACAGGTGTTGATTCCCTGAGGGAGCGCCCGCGCAGGGCTTGCCCGCTCACAGGCCCATGGGCGCGACCGAAGGATCTCCTTTGCGCCGCGTGCGCTCTATGATGCGCCGCCCCGCGGGTCGAGATAACAGCCGCGGAGTACGGCCGTATGCAGCGAAGCTCACCGGCGGCAGCGGTGAGCTTCGGAAAAGTGGAAATCATGCGGGCTGAGCTCAGGGATGTGTGTGCGTAGATGATCTCGTCAGCGCACTACGACAAGCGTCGCCGTATCGGCGAGCCGCAATCCTTCGGCAACAGGATCTACCGGGAACCGGATCCTTCCCGAATCAGCCGCGGCGGTCAGGCTGTCGAAATCCCCGCCATAGTCATCACGCCCGCGATACCTCACCACGATTCGGTAGGTACCGGGACGCGTGAAGTCGTAGGAGGCCACACACGAAAGCCGGCGCGTGGAGTTCGGTACATACCGTCCTTGGACGATACAGCGAAGATCCTGAACTTGGCCGAGGATAGCGCCCGCTGGGAGAACTATCTCCACCCGCGAGCCCTCAACCGTCAGGATGGGACTGCTCGCGGATGAGGGCTGGACGGGGGCACCCTCATCCGTGGTGACAGTGAAGGTGAAGCGTCCGGGGTGGTTGTCGAATGATGTCATACCCACACCGTTGACCACAAAGTAGAGTACCTCCACCGGAACTCTCCCTCCGGCCGAAATCGTGTCGTGGCGCAGCAGGACCCTCAGGTCAATTCCAGTGTCGGCCCGGGGAGCCAGAAAGGACGCGTCATCCTTCTGCCTTTGGGTTTCTCCCTGCGGGTCTCCCGCCGCACACCCCCAGCTTACCGGTAACATGGACCCAAGGATCACCACAATTCCCAGCACGCGTGTGCGGATGCGCCGATTCACCATTGCTGCCTCCGAATCTCGTATTCCCCACAACGGGGCCGACGCGCGGTGGCCCTCAGGAAGCTGGCCCACAATCCGCGGTTAATCCGCACGATCCGAGGACTGTCGTCGGTCATCGCGGTCTGTCCCGACATGGGCCAGCATCTCGTGGGCGGCAGTCATGAGGAAGGCCCCTGCGTCCAAGTTGTTTGCTTATAAGGATCTTGCCGCTCCCAAGCGGAAAAGTAGGCATGGTCCGGCCCATTACGGCCCGCCCACGAGTGCGCCGCGTTCGTCTGAATGCCGGCCACTCGACCACGCTACTCCTACTCCAAGAACATCAACACGGCAGCGAGCGCGATGCAGAGGAGCGCCAGATTCCGACACCGCCACCCAGTTCGAGTGAACCACTCTCGGCCGGCGAACGGCCCACGGCTGAACACGTGCCAGAACGCACCACTCCCGTTGAGGTGAAAGAAGGTCATTGCAGAGAACACGAACGCCGTGGTCACCGCGATCCGGAAGAGCGCTCGCATGTTGTTCTCCTTAGCTTAGCAGCCAACCTTGCCACAATACATTCCCTCGTCGACAGGCGGAGTAACCCACGGGAACACAGGAGTGCTTCTCTGGGCGTCGAGGTAGTGCTGAGCCAGTGGACGCGTAAGCTATGCGCCGTTGCCGTTGAGGCTAACTGTAGTGCCACGTGTTCATTTCAGGTCGCGCTAAGATCCCGGCTGGGACGCCTTCCATCTCAGGAACACCGAAACGATGTCTCTCAGGTTGCAAGTGCCTCCGAAACCTCTAAATACATTCGATTCGACTCGGCATTCAAACCAATCTGTCTCAGTACGTTCGATCCGAACTTTGATCATTGGTTGATTCTCGAGTTCTGTAGATCGCAGGTCGATCGCAACCGACCATCCAGGATTGTCGAGCGTAGAGATTTCTACGCCGAATGTGTGCTCCCAGTCGCCGTTGACTTGGGCGGCGTACCACTCCTCGAGCGCCTTGAGGAGATTGATTTCTGTCACGGGACCTCATTGCCTCGGGGTGGCCTCGTACTTCCTGTACGGTTGTTGTGAACATGTGGAGTGGGCACACTTTGTCCGGTCGTCTTGTCAAAGTGTGCTTTACCCGTTCCGTCGAAGCGTTTGACCGATTGCCAAGGATTAGGATTGCGTGGATTGGGTTGTGGCCTGAACGTTTCATAGTGTCCAGTGCCCCCACTGGGGTTCGGCCGAAATACGGAATGGGGTCCATCCGCCTTCGGGTGCGGCTGAAGATTATTGTTTCCACGGCCCCCTCCAATCCGTTGCGTTGTTAGCCCGGGAGAATTGCCACTCCCTGCACCATATAGGCTCATGATGTTGTGCAGGCACGGCGACTCCCCGCAGGCTGCGAGCACTCCCATCACTGCATAGCCAGCCTTCGCGGCAAGATTATCAGTAGCAACAAACTTGTCAGCCCAAAATTGGGTCGCTTCGGAATCGCAGCCTGCACAGACTGTCACTGTCTCGAGCTTGATCGGACAATGTTCTGTTCGCCCCTCTATGCAGTTGGCCCAAAGCCCATATGGATCCGAGTAGCTGACGGGATCACCGTCTGCGAAGCCGTAGGCGTTCAGGCCTCCCGCGAGGCCGATGGGGTCGGTCTGCGTGAACTGGCCCGTGGCGGGGTCGTAGTAGCGGTTGCGCATGTACATCTGGCCGCTCGCGTCCCGCATCCCGTCCACTAGGCCGCCGTACCACACGTCGATGTCCGGCGCGATCGTGTCGCCCCAGGCGTGCGTCGCCGTCGTGCGCCATCCCGGCCATGCGATCAGCAGGCATCCCGTCTGGCCGCCCTGCTGACAGTCGCGCACGAGGCCCATCACCGGTGACGTGCCCTTGTGGAACTGGCCGCGCCACGTGTCGCGCGGCACCACGCTCTCCGCGCCCTCCTTGGTGATGAGCAGCGGCTTGTCGATGCCGCCCGTGTGAAAGTAGCTCACACGGCCGTACATGGCGCCGCTCGCGCTCGTGGCGTCCAGCCCCGAGGGTCCCACCTGCATGTCGTTGCCGCCGGGCACGCGCAGCTCCCACAGCAGCTGGTCGCCGGCCCAGACGAAGCGCGTGAGCGTTCTCTCGCAGTCGTGGTTCGTGTTGAAGCACACGCTGTCGCGCCGCGTGCGCATCCATGATGCGCCGCCCCAGCGGGTCGTAGCGATACTCGATGAACGAGCCGTCCTGCGTCCACGTGCTGCCGGTTGCCCATCCCGTCCGCCACGTACACCTCCGTCAGCCGCGTGGGATCGTTGGGGTTGCCCCAGTCCGTCCCCACCAGGTTGCCCAGCCCGGAGTACCAGTTGTAGAAGTGCGTCTGCTCCTCGCTCACCTCACCGCTCACGAACGTAGTCTTGCCGCGGGCAGCGTACGTGTACGCCTCCTGCGCCAGCACCGCGCCCAGGATGCTGTCCACGCGCTTCGTGCGGCGGCTATCCGGGAAGGGCTACGTTTGTAATAAGGTGTTGATTCCCGCGCTGCATAGAGCGGAAAGAACTCACCTCCGTGTTCCCATGATGCGAGATGGGATATCGCGAGCACTTGGCACCACCCGTGTGTCCGGTGATCCTGTGCTGCGAATCACAAATCGATTCTTACCTCCTCAAGCTGATACCTGACCAGGCGACGGTTTTCATCGAACCAGAAACGCGCCTCGATCGCCTTCTCGCTGACCAGGCCCACCGAGGTTCTCCTCCATATCCCAAAAATCTCTCGTTCAGGAGCGATATACTCACTGTGTTGAACCCCCACTGAATCCAGGAACGCCTCTACCCTCTGGCTGCTCGATCCGAGTGGAATCCGATCACGGAACAACGTCTCGAGTTCCGCCGGAGTAGTGCGGTGCCTGAATAGTCCCAACGACACCGCGGCTCCTGATGCAACCGTCAGGAGCACGACGCTCAAGAGAGTAACCAACGGGCGACGAGACATAAGCCTCTCCTTTGGAGATCGTTACCGCCTGACCAACACCCCGAAACGCAGTCATGCTCCCTTCACAATAATGAGTCAGGACATCGGAAGCGTGGCTCCTCGGGTTCCGTGACTGGGCATCGGAACGCGCATCTCGTCCGACGAAGCCCAGCCACCGAAGACGCGCCTCCAGAACTTGTGCTTACTCTCAATGGGCTCCTAGTCCCACTGCCAAGTTTACTGCCGGCGGCCACTCATGGGCCTGGAACGGGCTAGCGCTCCATCCCACGACTCTCCAGCTATACTTTGGTGCGCTGATTCCAGCGCTCTGGAGCAAGTAATGAGCGGCAGAGTTGCTATTTCGGATAAATGGGTTGTATGCGATTTGCGCGTTTTCGATGCGCGCTGCAGCTGCATCGAACGCGCTGTTGACTTGGTCGCACGAAGCCCTGTCATCGCGCACAACCGTCCTTGGGGCGTCCGGTTGATTTTCACGACTATTCGATCGCAACGTCCCACGTCTCACCCTCAGATTTCCGTAGAAACTACCGCCGTTCTCATTACTATCAGTTCCGCCATGAGGGCTAGAGCTGTTCAAATTCTGACCGCCTTCCCCAGAGGAGCTCTCGACGGATGATCCCGCCGATCCGGCCGATCCCCCCGAGAGTTGATTCCGATCGTGTCCGGCGCCTCCACTCCAGAATCGCCTACTCCCGTCCGGCGACGTAGTAATGAGAGTAGTGTGCAGCCCAACGCCCCCAGCCGGGGTGTACTGAAGCTCAACCTTGCATAACCCGTAGGGATCACCGTATGTCACCGGGTCCCCTGCCGCGAACCCGTACGCGTTCATCCCGCCTGCGAGGCCGATGGGGTCGGTCTGCGTGAACTGGCCCGTCGCCGGGTCGTAGTAGCGGTTGCGCATGTACATCTGCCCGCTGGCATCCCGCATCCCGTCCACCAGGCCGCCGTACCACCCCACGATGTCCGGGCCCTCTTCGCCCCACGAGTGCGACGCCGACGTCTTCCATCCGGGCCAGGCAATGAGTAGGCAGCCGGTCTGGCCGCCCTGCTGACAATCGCGCACGGCGCCCGTCGTCGGAGACGTCCCAGCGTGGAACTGGCCCCGCCACGTGTCGCGCGGGACCACGCTCTCCACGCCCTCCTTGGTGATGAGCAGCGGCTTGTCGATGCCGCCCGCGTGAAAGCAGCTCACCCGATACATGTCACCGCTGGCGTTCGTGGCGTCCAGCCCCGACGTGCCCAACGACGCGTGGCTCGTGTTGTTGCACACGCTGTCGCGACGCGTGCGCATCGCCGTCAGCAAATCCATACGCGTTCAGGCCGCCGCGAGGCCGATGCCACCCGCCCACACGAACTGCGTAAGCGTCTCATCACAAATCAGCCGGGGCGCAGCGTGCGCCCCCAGTGGATGAACGCGGCCACCGCCAGTGCAATCGGAAGGAAGACACACGTCACGTAATGCCATCCATTGCTTAAATCTTCATGAATACGGTCAAATGGGTGTGCAGACGTGTTCTGCAAGCAGAGCAGCACGATAACTCCAAGGCCCACCAGGATGGCCATGACGTCAAGTGCCTGCCAGCGCGAATGATGGGCAGCCATCCACAAGCACAACATTAGCAGCAATGCCGCCGGAGCAACGACTGACGTGAGAAGGACACTGGTCCAGTGGGCAAAGGTATATAGAGAAAATGCCACGTTGTCACTGAAGAGCCCCCGTATGGCTTGCACGTGATGCAAGGCGGTCGACAGCATGAGAAGGTAGAGCGCGAAGAGTATCAACGAACCACGTCGCCATGTCCTCCACGGGGTCCTGAAGAGACGAACAAGGAGAATGATCGGAAGCACAATGGCGAATGCTTGCAGGAATGCTGCAACAACCCTGACCAGCCACAAAGCGGAGAAATCCGTCCGCTCAATCAGCAGTTGTGCTAAAAAGACGGGAACCCAAAGGAAGGTCCATATCGTCTGTGCCTGTCGGTTCGCGCTCGTCATCGAAAAGTCTCGGTTGGAAGGCCGCAGCGTCGGGGTTCAGAGTGAATGGCGTGGTAGATATTCTCACGTTGAACAGCAGGGGCTTCGGGCCGGTGACTACGGCCCT
>NZ_DASURI010000943.1:0-6769 GCF_036280135.1 Longimicrobium sp. | reverse complement strand
CTGTCCCCTGCAGACGACACGTGTCCGCCATCGGCGCGTGACAGGGGGACAGTGCCCGTTCGGCGGCGTTTTTCATCAAGTGATTGCGGTGCAATGACTTGGATTTCCTGCCGGTCCGGCGCGCGGCGGGAACGGGCATTGCCCTGTCCCATGCCGGAGCTGCTGGTGCCTTTGTACCATCCCGTTTTGAAAGACCCCCTCCCATGAAGAAGACCAGAATCCTGTCGCTTGCCGCGGGCCTGCTGCTCGCGGCCGCCTGCAGCGACAACCCGGACATCATCGTCCAGCCGGGTGACCCGCCGGGCGAGCCGCGCGACTTCTTCGCGCGCTACGAGTGGGTGCTGGAGGGCTTCCAGGGCACGGAGCCCGTCGGCTATCCCAGCGTGGAGCTCACCTGGCTTCCGCCCACCAGCTGGAACGGCGAGGTGTTCCGCGTCTACGGCAAGCGCACGTCGTCCAGCGGGTACACGCTGATGGCCACCGTCACGTCGTGCACCACCTCCGGCTGCGTGTACCGCGACCGCAACATCTCGGCGGGCGCGGACTACGACTTCTACGTCTCCACCTACGACGAGGCCTCGGACCAGGAGACCACGTCGGAGTTCAGCGAGGTGGTGCGCGTGCCCAGCGCCGCCCGCCCCGCCGCGCCCGTCACGCCCGACGCCGTGGCGCTGGACAACTCCGTGTTCCTGCGCTGGGGCACGCCGGCCGCCAACGCGCAGAACGTGTCCAAGTTCCTGGTCTACCTCACGCGCCTGGACGGCGAGACGTTCAGCTACGCGGTGGGGCAGACGGACGGCAACGGCTTCCTGGACCAGCGCGCCGAGAACGGCTCGGAGTACGCCTACCGCGTGGCCACGGTGGACACCATGGGCCACGTGAGCGCCCTGAGCGCCGAGGTCACGGCTATCCCGCGCCCCGACTTCTCCGGCGAGCTGGTCTACGCCTTCGCCGACTCGGCGGCCGTCAGCGGCTTCCGCTTCCAGCAGGACGAGGGCGACAACCCCATCCTGTCCGGCAGCAGCGCCAGCGCGCACTTCCGGCTGGAGAGCGGCGTGGGCGGCTACCGCATCGTCCCGCTCAACGGCACGCAGGTCACGGAGTTCGGCTTTACGACGGCCATCTCCTGCGGCCCCGGCGCCGACGCCGGCTGCACGGCGGCGCGCGTGGCGCCCACGACGGGCTACAGCACGGCGCCCATCGTGGTGGACCCGGAGTACAGCTACGTCTTCCGCGTGACGGGCGACGACGGCCAGCTGCACTACGGCGTGGTGCGGGTGACCATGCTGGGCTCGGACCAGAACGGCAGGGACCTGGCGATCTTCGACTGGGCCTACCAGCTGGTGCCCAACCAGCCGCGCCTGGACCGCCGCGCGAACTGATCGCGATCGGCCGATTCCGACGGCGAAGGTTGGAGGGCGGGGGCTGCTTCGGCGGCTCCCGCCCATTTTTTACGGCAACGGCATTTCTCACGCAGAGCCGCGGAGGACGCAGAGAACGGCAACGGCGTCCTCGGGTTGCGGGATGGGTGCGGGACGCGTATCCCCTTCGGCGGATGCGGATGCGGATCGGCTGACGCTGGAGGCGCGGGATCACCTTCGCGGGCGCATCATCGAGGCGCGCCGCCGGCACGGACGCGTGGGATGGCGTTACGGAAGGAGTGCACACGGGGCCTGCGGCCAAAGGAGTCAACGGTTTTCTTTTCGATCCGTTACCGTTATCCCCGTTGGCCGAAGGCCCCGTGTGAGAAATGCTGTTTCGGCTTTGCTATGACTCCAGACGAGGGGATGGGACGATGCGGGTGTTCGTGACGGGCGCGACGGGATACGTGGGGACGTCCGTCGTCCAGGCGCTGCGGGCGGCGGGGCACGACGTCACCGGCCTCGCGCGGTCGGATGACGCGGCGGCGAAGCTGGAGGCGGGCGGATGCGCGGTCCTCCGCGGCGCGTTGACGGACGCCGGCGGCCTGGCGGAGGGCGCGCGGGGGGCGGATGCCGTCATCCACGCGGGCGCGACGGGCGGGGCGGACCAGGCGGAGGTGGACACGGCCGCCGTGGACACGATGCTGGACGCGCTCGCGGGGAGCGGAAAGCCGTTCGTCTACACGAGCGGCGTCTGGGTGCTGGGCGCGACGGGCGACGACGTGGCGGACGAGGACGCGCCGCTGCGCCCGGCGGCCCTCGTGGCGTGGCGCGCGGAGGTGGAGCGGACGGTGACGGACGCGGCGGCGCGCGGCATCCGCACCGTCGTCCTGCGCCCCGGCGTGGTCTACGGGCGCGGCGGCGGCACGCCGGGAACGTGGATCGCCGCCGGGCGAAAGAAGGGCGTCGTCCGGTACGTGGGTGACGGGTCGCAGCGCTGGCCCTTCGTCCACGTAGACGACTTGGCGGAGCTGTACGTGCTCGCCCTCGGGGCTCCCGCCGGCACCGTGCTGAACGCGGCCGGCCCGTCGCTCGCCGTCCACGCGGCGGCGCAGGCCGCGGCGGACGCGACGGGCGCGCGGGCAGAGGCGTGGCCGCTGGAGGACGCGCGGGCACGGCTGGGCGCCTACGCGGACGCGCTCGCGCTGGACCAGCGCATCGGTGCGGAGCGGGCGCGGGCGCTGGGATGGCGGCCGTCGCGCCCGTCCGTGCTGGAGGAGCTGCGGGGCGAATCCGACACGTCATCCGCCAGCGCCTGACACGCCCGTCCACACGGTGGCCCATGCCCGGCGGTCGGTTGTCCCGGCCGCCGGACACGCCTATTTTTCGCCGTTTCCGGCTCCCTTCACCCCGCACTCCGCCCATGCCCCACCGCATCACAATCGACGGCGACACCCTCACGCTCGAAGACATCGAGCGCGTGGCCACGGACCTGGACACCCACGTGGTCCTGGCGGACGGCGCGGAGGAGCGCATCGCCCGCTCGCGCGCCGTCGTGGAGCGCGCGCTGGCCGGTGGCGCCAACGTCTACGGCGTCACGACGGGGTTTGGGCGGCTGGCGGAGACGCCCATCTCCCGCGAGCGGCTGGAGGAGCTGCAGATCAACCTCATCCGCAGCCACGCGTGCGGCGTGGGCACGCCGCTCTCCCGGGCGGAGACGCGCGCCATCACCCTGCTGCGCGCCAACGTGCTGGCCAAGGGCTTTTCCGGCGTGCGCCCCGTCGTCGTCCAGCGCCTGCTGGACCTGCTGAACCACGGCATCCATCCCGTGATCCCCGAGCAGGGCTCCGTGGGCGCGTCCGGCGACCTGGCGCCCCTGTCGCACCTGGCCCTCGTGCTCGTGGGCGAGGGGATGGCGGAAGTGGGCGGCGAGACCATGACGGGGGGCGAGGCGCTGCGCCGCGCGGGGCTGGAGCCGCTGCGGCTGCAGGCCAAGGAAGGGCTCGCGCTCAACAACGGCACGCAGTACATGGCCGGCATCGGCGCGCTGCTGCTGCGCGGTGCGGAGCGGCTGGTGCAATCCGCGGACGTGGCGGGGGCCATGACGCTGGAGGGGCTGCTGGGAACGCCGGCCGCCTTCCATCCCGCCATCATGCGGGCCCGTCCCCACCCGGGACAGGCAGTCAGCGCGGCGCACCTGCGCGACCTGCTGGAGGACAGCGAGATCCGCGAATCGCACCGGGAGAACGACCCGCGCGTGCAGGACGCGTACGCCCTGCGCTGCATGCCGCAGGTGCACGGGGCCGCGCGCAACGCGCTGGCGTACGTGCGCCAGGTGCTGGAGGTGGAGTGCAACAGCGCCACGGACAACCCGCTCATCTTTCCGGACGAGGGGCCGGACGGGCTGGTGATCTCCGGTGGCAACTTTCACGGTCAGCCCGTGGCGCAGGTGCTGGACCTGCTGGCCATGGCGCTGGCGGACCTGGCCTCCATGTCGGAGCGCCGCGTGGAGCGGCTCACGAACCCCGACATGTCCGAGGGGCTGCCGGCGTTCCTCACGCCGGAGCCCGGCGTGTGCAGCGGCTTCATGATCGCGCAGATCACGGCCGCCGCGCTCGTGAGCGAGAACAAGGTGCTGTCGCATCCCGCCAGCGTGGACAGCATCCCCACGGGCGCGGGCAAGGAGGACCACGTGTCCATGGGCGCGCACGGCGCCGTCAAGGCCCGCCGCGTGCTGCGCAACGCCGAGACGGTGGTGGGGATCGAATTGCTGTGCGCGGCGCAGGCGCTGGAGTTCCGCAAGCCGTTGCGCCCGGGGCGCGGCGTGGCGGCCGCGTACGACCGGCTGCGGGCGCGCGTGGCCAGGCTGGAGGGCGACCGCGTGCTGTCGCCGGACCTGGAGACGGCCGCCGCGCTGGTGCGCGAGGGCGTTTTTGCTGATCTTTAGCCAGGCGCACGTACGCAGGCCCGGCAACTTCTCACGGAGGGAGAGACGATGTCCACGCAATCGGCGGCGGTCCGCGACTGGACGTACGACGACTTCGCCCGTCTCCCCGACGATGGCAACCGCTACGAAGTCATTGCCGGAGAACTGTTCGTGACGCCACCGCCGGATACTCCACACCAGGAAGCCAGCGCGCGCTTCTTCATGGAGATGCGCGACTTCGCCACCCGAAAGCATGGGCTGGGGCTGGTGCTGTACGCGCCGGTCGCCGTGGTCCTGGGCGACGGCGACTACGTGGAGCCGGACATCGTGTTCCTGCGCAGGGAGCACGAGCACTACCGGACCCGGCGCGCCATCGAGGGTCCGCCGGACCTCGTCGTCGAGATCCTGTCGCCCGCCACGGCGCGGCAGGACCGCGGCGTCAAGCGCCAGCGGTACGCGCAGTTCGGGGTGGCGGAGTACTGGATCGTGGACACCGACCGTCGCCGGGTGGAGGTCTACCGGCTGCGGGAGGACCCCGATCACGCGCGTCTCGTCGCCGACCGGCTCACATGGTCGCCGGTGCCGGGCGGGCCCGTGCTGGAGCTGAACGTGGTGGAGCTGCTGGCGGATCTCGATCCGGCCCGGGAAAGGTAGAGGAGCGGCATCATGACAACGCAATCGGCAGCGGTCCGCGAGTGGACGTACGACGAGTTCGCCCGTCTCCCCGACGATGGCAACCGCCACGAGGTCATTGCCGGAGAACTGTTCGTGACGCCACCGCCGGATAGCACCCACCAGAAGGTTTCCGGGCGCCTGAACCACCTCTTCGAGGGATTCGCGGAGGAGCAGGACGCGGGAATCACATTCGCTGCCCCGTACGCGGTCATCTTTGGGGAGGGCGACTACGTGGAGCCCGACCTGATCTTCGTGCGCCGCGACCGGGAGGAAGAGGTGATCCAGGAGCGCGGCGCCGTGGCCGCGCCCGACCTGATCATCGAGATCCTGTCCGATTCGACCGCGTACCGCGATCGTGGCATCAAGCGCCAGCGCTACGCGGCGTACGGGGTCCCGGAGTACTGGATCGTCGATACGGATGCGAGGCACGTGGAGGTATACCGACTCAGCGGCGGTGACCTGCGGCGGGTGGAGGTAGCGGACGACGTGGTCCGATATCAGCCCGTTCCAGGCGGGCCGGAGCTGGGGATCGACGTTCCGCACCTTCTGCGACCCGTACACCATCGCCCTTCCAGGCCTCGACGCGCCGATTGAGCTGCGTGCCGGAAGTCCGTCGTGCTGGAACCGAGTATGGACGTGCCGCGGCGACTCGACGGGTCAGAGCACTCATCGGGAGCCGCCGACGCAAATGGCTGCTGACCCTCGCTGAAGCCCGTGCTTCAATCCTGATCGCCCTGCTTACGTGTCGATGACCACCGCTACCCTCGCCGAGCCCCGCACCGTGCGCGCGCCGCGCGGAACCGACCTTTCCTGCCGCGGATGGCAGCAGGAAGCCGCGCTGCGGATGCTGATGAACAACCTGGACCCCGACGTGGCCGAACGCCCCGAGGACCTCGTGGTCTACGGCGGCACCGGGCGCGCCGCGCGGTCGTGGGAGGCGTTCGACGCCATGGTGCGCACGCTGCGCACCCTCGCCGACGACGAGACCATGCTTGTGCAGAGCGGCAAGCCCGTGGGCGTGTTCCGCACGCACCGCCACGCGCCGCGCGTGCTCATCGCCAACAGCAACCTCGTTCCGCGCTGGGCCACGTGGGAGAACTTCCGCGAGCTGGAGCGGCAGGGGCTCACCATGTACGGCCAGATGACGGCCGGCTCGTGGATCTACATCGGCACGCAGGGCATCCTGCAGGGCACCTACGAGACGTTCGGCGCCGTGGCCCGGCAGACGTTCGGCGGATCGCTCCGCGGCACGTGGACGCTCACGGGCGGCATGGGCGGCATGGGGGGCGCGCAGCCGCTGGCCGTTACCATGAACGAGGGCGCCGTCCTGTGCGTGGAGGTGAATCCCTGGCGCATCGAGCGGCGCATCCAGACGCGCTACTGCGACCGGATGACGCACGACCTGGACGAGGCGCTGCGCTGGGTGATGGACGCGCGCAACGCCGGGCAGGCGCTGTCTGTCGGCCTCGTCGGGAACTGCGCGGAGGTGCTGCCGGAGCTGGTGCGGCGCGGGATCACGCCGGACGTGCTCACGGACCAGACGAGCGCGCACGACGCCCTGGTGGGGTACATCCCCGCCGGGCTGTCGCTGGCGGAGGCGGACGCCCTGCGGCAGTCGGACCCGGCGGAGTACCAGCGCCGGTCCATGGAGAGCATGCGCGTGCACTGCGAGGCCATGGTGGAGATGCAGCGCCGCGGCGCCGTGACCTTCGACTACGGCAACAACCTGCGCGGCCAGGCGCGGGACGCGGGGTACGCGGACGCGTTCGCCTTTCCCGGCTTCGTGCCGGCGTACGTGCGGCCGCTG
>NZ_DASURI010000942.1:0-2659 GCF_036280135.1 Longimicrobium sp. | reverse complement strand
CGGTCGGGGGAGAGGGCCCCCCGTCGCGCAGCGACGGGCCTGAATCTGATCGGTATCCCGCTGCGTATCCGGAATCACTGGCCCGATGCGCGCGCGGTTCGTTATCTTTCAAGCTCAGCCCGCACAGCGACATGGGCCCGTCGGGGCGCGCGCCGGAACCCGGTGCGGCGCCCGCCGGTACTGATCGGGTCTCCATCCCGCTCCCGCGGCAGTCTTTTCGCTTCCCGTTTCCACGAACGAGATGGCACGCAAGAATTCCCGGTCCCGCGGCCGCAAGCCGGCCGCCGCCAAGCGCCCGCGCCTGCGGCTGGCGCTGCGCATCCTGGGCATTCTCTGCATCGTCGGCCTGGCGGCCGGCGCGGCGGGGCTGGCGTACCTGTGGCCGCGCTGCAGCGGCGCCGACTGCCCGTCCGTGGCCGCCCTGCGCGAGTACACGCCGCCCCAGGCCAGCCGCATCTTCGACGGACGGCGGCAGCTGGTGGCGCACCTGGCGCCCGAGCGGCGCATCGTCGTGCCGCTGGACCGCATCCCTGCGCACGTCAGCGGCGCGTTCCTGGCCGTGGAGGACAAGCGCTTCTACCGCCACCACGGCGTGGACTACCGCCGGTTCTTTGGCGCGGTGGCCCGCAACGTCAAGGACCTGAGCTGGAGCCAGGGCTTCAGCACGGTCACCATGCAGCTGGCCCGCAACGTCTTTCCCCAGCACCTCAAGCGCGAAAAGACCATCAAGCGCAAGGCGTGGGAGGTGGTGCTGGCGCGCGACATCGAGGACGCGTTCTCCAAGGACCAGATCCTGGAGATGTACCTCAACCAGATCTACCTGGGCGGCGGCATGCACGGGGTAGAGGCGGCCGCGCAGGGCTACTTCGGCAAGAGCGCCACGCGGCTGACCAACGCCCAGGCCGCCACGCTGGCCACCATCCCCCGCAACCCGTCGCACTACGACCCGCGCCGCAACCCGGCCGGCGTGCTGGCGCGCCGCAACCTGGTGCTGGGAATGATGGCCAGCTCCGGCGTGATCACGGCCGAAGAGGCGGAGGAGGCCAAGGCCGAGCCCCTGGGCCTGGCGCCCCCGGCCGAGGCTCGCGGCCGCGCGCCGTACTTTGTGGCCGCCGTGCGCCGCGAACTGCGCGAGCGCTTTGGCGCCGACGCCGACCAGATGGGGCTGCGCGTCTACACGTCGCTGGACCCCGAGCTGCAGCGCAACGCCGAGCAGGCGCTCGTGGCGCAGATCCGCGCCGTGGAGCGCGGCACGCACGGGCGGTTCCGCGGCACGTCGTGCGCGGGCGGCGCCGTGAGCAACCCCGACCGCTGCCTGCAGGGGATGTTCGTCGCGCTCGACGCGGACGACGGCGACGTGCTGGCGCTCGTGGGTGGCCGCGACTACGCGCTCAGCCAGTTCGACCGGGTGACGCAGGCCAAGCGGCAGGCGGGCTCGGCGTTCAAGCCCATCGTCTACTCGGCGGCGCTTGCGCGGGGCATCCCCATCACGGAGCCGCTCATCGGCCCGGGGGTGAGCGGGGGCGCGGCGGATTCGCTGGGCTACTATCCCGCGGACCACGTGAGCGACACGGTGACGATGGACATGCGCGGCGCCCTGCGCACGTCGTCCAACCGCGCGGCCGTCGTGCTGGGCACGCGCGTGGGCGCCACGAACGTGGTGGCGCAGGCGCGCGAGCTGGGCATCACCACGCCCGTCAAGGCGTACCCGTCCACCTTTCTGGGCGCGGCGGACGTGATCCCCATCGAACTCGTGGCGGCGTACGCGCCGTTCGCCAACGGGGGCGCGGCCGTCAAGCCGCGCCTCATCCGCCGGGTGGAAGACGCCAACGGCCGCGTGCTGTACGAGGCCCGGCGCGAGCGGCGCTACGTGATGTCGCCGTCCGTGGCGTTCCTGACCACGTCGCTCATGCGCGACGTGGTGGACCACGGCACGGGCAGCGGCGTGCGGCAGGCGGGGCTTCCGTACAGCATTCCCGCCGCGGGCAAGACGGGGACGACCAACGAGGCGGCCGACGTGTGGTTCGTGGGCGCCACGCCGGACGTGGTCGCGGGCGTGTGGCTGGGCTTCGACCGGCCGCAGCGCATCCTGAGCAACGCGTCGGGCGGCGGGCTGGCGGCGCCCGTGTGGGGCAAGGTGATGGCGGGGTACTACCAGTCGCACACGGCGCCCGCGGGGTGGAACCCGCCCGCCGGGCTGCTTGAGGTGAACGTGGACCGGCACACGGGCAAGCTGGCCACGGCCGCGTGCCCCGGCAGCGACGTGCGGACGGAGTACTTCATCCCCGGCTCGGAGCCCACGGAGTACTGCCCCGTGCACCCCGAGGGCGCCGGCGGATGGTTCGACCGCACCCTGCGCGGCATCGGCGACTGGCTGGGGGGCGGCAGCACCGAGCCCGTGCCGCCGCCGCCGCCCCGCAAGCCCAAGCAGCCGCGCTCCACCTACCCCGAGACGCACTGAGGGGATCGGCGGATACGAGAAAGCCTCATCCACGCACGGTGGATGAGGCTTTCTGCTGTTTCGGATCCTGGCCGACGCCAACGCCAACGCCGACGCATCCCGTCACCCGTCACCCGTCACCCGTCACCCGTCACCCGTCACCCGTCACCCGTCACCCGTCACCCGTCACCCGTCACCCGTCACCCGTCACCCGTCACC
>NZ_DASURI010000941.1:0-18579 GCF_036280135.1 Longimicrobium sp. | reverse complement strand
TTTCGCACTTTCGCACTTTCGCACTTGCCCCTCATGAGCCTGCGCGCAGACCAGAAGCTGTTCCTCACCTACCTGGCCGTGATCCTCGCCGTGGTGGCGGCGCTCACGCTGGGGGTGGGCACCACGCTGCGGCGCAACCTCATCCGCATGCAGGCCGACGACCTGCGCCGCGAGCTCATGCTGGCCCGCTCCCTCCACGAGTCGCACCTCGCCTCCCAGCCCGACTCCGTCGCCGACTGGCTGGGCACCACCTCCGGCCGCCGCGTGACCCTCATCGAGCACGACGGCACCGTCATCGGCGACAGCGAGGTGCCGGACTCGCTCCTGTCCGGGCTGGAGAACCACGGCAACCGGCCCGAGATCCGCGCGGCACTCGCCGGACGGCTGGGGCGCGCCGTGCGCGTGAGCACCTCCGTGGGCGCGGCGGAGCTGTACATGGCCGTGCCCGCGCACGGCGGCCGCGTGCTGCGCCTGGCCGTGCCCCTGAGCGAGGTGTACGGCACCGTGCGCCGGGTGCAGCGCGGCATCTTCACCGTCGGCATCATCGCCCTGGTGCTCACGGGCGTGATGTCGCTGTGGTTCAGCCGCGCCGTCACGCGGCCCCTGCGGCAGATCGCCCAGACGGCGCGCGCCATGGCCGGCGGCGACCTGACGCTGCGCGCCCGCACCCCCCACCGCGACGAGGTGGGCGAGCTGGCCGACGCGCTCGACACGCTGGCGGCCGAGCTGCAGCGCCGCCTGGGACAGCTGGAGGGCGAGCGCGCGGAGATGCAGGCCCTCTTCGACGGCATGGCCGAGGCCGTCATCGCCGTGGACGCGCGGGGCCGCGTGCAGCGCGCCAACCCCGCCGCCAAGCGCATCTTTGGCCTCAGCGGCGACCCGCACGGGCTTTCACCGCAGGAGGTAACGCGGCGGCAGGCGTTCGTGGAGCTGGTGCGCCGCGCCCTGGACGGCGCGCCCGTGCCGCCCACGGAGCTGGCCCAGGAGGGCCGCTACCTGCTCGCCACCGCGCAGCCCCTTCCCACGGGTGGCGCCGTGATGGTGTTCCTGGACGTGAGCGCCCTGCGCCGGCTGGAGGACGTGCGCCGCGACTTCGTGGCCAACGCGTCGCACGAGCTCAAGACACCCCTCACGGCCATCCGCGGCTTCGCCGAGACGCTGCTGGACCCCGAGCTGCCGCCGCCGCTGCGCCAGCAGTTCACGGAGACGGTCAAGGCCAACGCGGACCGGCTGCAGCGCATCGTGGACGACCTTCTCGATCTTTCCCGCATCGAGACGGGCGGCTGGCGCGTGCAGCCGGAGATCGTCTCCATCCCCGAGATCACGGGCGAGGCGTGGGACGCGCTCTCGGCCGCGGCGCGAAAGAAGAACGCGCAGCTGGTGATCGACGTCCCCCACGAGTGCGAGTTCGTGGACGCGGACCCGTCCGCCCTGCGGCAGATCCTGAGCAACCTGGTGGGCAACTCGCTCCGCTACATCCCCGAGGGCGGGCGGGTGGAGGTGGGGGCGCGCCTCGTCGACGGGCCGGAGCCGGGGACATCCGCCGCGCCCGGGGAGGGATGGGTGGAGATCGCCGTGCGCGACAACGGGGCGGGGATCCCGTCCGCGCACCTGCCGCGCATCTTCGAGCGCTTCTATCGGGCAGATACGGCGCGGTCCCGCGAGGAGGGCGGCACGGGGCTGGGGCTGGCCATCGTCAAGCACCTGGTGGAGGGGCACGGCGGCACCATCCAGGCGGAAAGCCAGCTGGGTCGCGGCACCGCCATCCGCTTTACCCTCCCCATGCCGGAGGACGCCGATTCCGCCCCGGCCGACGAGCCCGTCCCCCCCGTTGAGGAGTCGGTCTCGTGACATCCACCGTGACCGAATCGTGGTCTGTTACAATTGCGTGACGGGTTGGTGATTGCGCCATAGGTTGTTCGTTGTATTCTCGCGCGTCTCCGCCGTCCACCGGGGCCGGCGGGCCGCACGACGAACCCAGCGCACACCCGCCCATGTCCGCTCCGACCGGCCGTCTCCTCGCCGTTGCGTCCGCCCTCCTCGCCCTCGCGGCGGCCGCCCCGGCCGCCGGACAGGGACTCTCCATCGCCACGCCGGACTCCAGCATCCGCATGACCTTTGGGGGGCGGGTGCAGACCATCTTCAACACGACGTCGGTGGACGACGAGCCGGTGGCGCGGACGGAGCTGCGGCGCGTGCGGCTGGAGGCCAACCTGTACTTCGGCCGGTTCGTGCAGGGCAAGATCCAGCCGGAGTACGCCGGCAGCCGCGTGGCCCTGCGCGACGCGTACGTGCGCTTCAACTTCGACCCGGGGCTGCAGCTGTGGGCGGGGCAGGCGCACCGGCCGTTCGGCATCATCACGCCCATCAGCTCGGCGCGCATGCTGCCCATCGAGCGCGGCGTGCACATCCGCGGCGTGGCCAATGCCGATTCGTACGACCAGTACAACCTCATCTCGTTCCTGAACTACTCCGAGCGCGACGTGGGCCTGCAGCTGCGGGGCGAGCCGCGGAATGCCCCCCTGGGGCTCTCCTACGCCGTGGGCTTCTTCAACGGGCCGGCCGCCACGACGGCGCCGCACGAGGAAACGTGGCAGGGCGTGGCGCGCGTGGCCGTGCACCCCGTGCCCAACGTGCGGGTGGGCGCCGGGTGGAGCCGGCTGGACCACGTGCGCACGGCGGACGACGAGACGCTGCGCACGCGCGAGGGGCAGGCGTGGGAGGCGGACGTGGAGCTGGGCTCGGACCGCGGCGGGCTGCACGTGATCGGCGAGGTGTCCACGGGGGACTTCGATCCGTTCGCGGGGGCGGAGTTCCTGGGGGCGCAGGGGTGGGTGGGATACCGCACGGCGCGCGTGTCCAGCGCCATCAGCGCCGTGGAGCCGCTGCTGCGCGTGAGCTACGGTGATCCGGACGTGGACGACGAGGCGGAGATCGACGGCACGGGCGGCACGCTCATCACGCCAGGCGTGAACCTGTGGCTGGGCGGATTGAACCGCATCGCCCTCAACTGGGACGTGTGGAACCCCCAGGCGGACGGCGAGACGGTGCACAGCGCGAAGGTGCTGTTCCAGCTGGCGTTCTAGGGGCGGATTCGTCGCGGGAGGGCAGGGCGGCAAAGAGGGAGGAAGGGATCCGCTGCGGAACGGAGGGGGCCGGCGCGGGGCGGGCGCCCCCCATCCCCGACCCTTCCCCCATAGACGGCATGGGGGAAGGGAGAAACTTCGGCGTGGGTATTCGGATGGATCGCGCCGGCAGCGACCCGCCCCTCTCCCGGCCTCTCCCCGCTCGTTCCTCGCGGAGAGAGGAGACCCGCGCTGACGCGCGTTTGCCATGGTGCATGAACTCGCCCGTGCGCCAACCCCTCCCCCGAAGTTGGGGGAGGGGTCGCCACCGAGCCGCGAGGAACGAGCGGCGCAGGCGGCGGGGGAGAGGGCCCCCCGTCGCGCAGCGACGGGTTCTCCGCCTCCGCGCAGAGCCCTATCCGTCAATCCGCCGCCCCGCCGCCCCGTCAATCCGACCGTCCGCCGTCGCTCCCCGCCCGCCCGCCGTCAGACAGTGAACCGCCCCACCAGCGTCTGCATGAGCGACGCGGAGCCGGCGAGCGAGGCGGTGTCGCCCGCGTGACCGTTGCTGCCGGCGATGCGGGAGATGCGGTCCACGGCGCCCAGCAGCTGGTCGCTCATGGATGCCATCTGCTCCGCGCTGGCGGCGTTCTCCTCGGCCGTGTTGGCCACGGCATCCACCATCTCGGCCACGACGGGGATCTCGGCCGCCATCCGCCGCGCCTGCCCGGCGATGCCGCGGATCTGCTCGTGGGCGCGCTCCACGGCCTGAAGGATGTCCTGGAGCGCATCCCCCGCTTCGCGGGCCATCTCCGTGCGCTGCCGGACGGCCTCGCTGCGCGTCCGCATCGCCGAAACGGCCTCGGTGATGGAGCCGCGCATGCCGCCCACCAGCTCCGCCGTGCGCGCGGCGCTCTCCGACGACCGCGACGCCAGCTTGCGCACCTCCTCGGCCACGACGGCGAACCCGCGGCCGTGCTCGCCCGCGCGGGCCGCCTCGATGGCGGCGTTGAGCGCCAGCAGGTTGGTCTGCGCGGCGATGGCCGAGATCACGCGGACGAACTCGTCCACCTGCTCGGACTGGGCGGCCAGCGCCTCGATCTGCCCCGCGCCGCTCAGGGCCGCCTGGCGGATCTCCAGCATGCCGTCCACGGCCGCGCCGACCACGGCGCCGCCCCGCCGTGCGGCCTCGCGCGTGGCCTGGGCGTCGCGCTCCACGGCCTCGGCGTCGGCCGACACCTGCCGGACGCCCTGCGCCAGCCCCGCCACGACCGTCACCGTGCGTTGCGCGGCGTCCGCCTGGTGGCCGGCGCCGGCGGCGATCTGCCCGATCACCTCCTGCAACTCGCGCGCGGCGGCGCCCGTTTCGCCCGCGATGCCGGTGAGGGTGCCGCTGGCCGTTCCCAACCGGGCGCTGGTCTCCGCGAGCGGGCCGATGACGCCGCGCAGCTCGCCCGTCATCCGGTCGAACGCGCGGCCCAGGCGCGCCAGCTCGTCCGCGCCGTCGGCCCCCACGTCGTGGCGCAGGTCGCCGGTGGCCACCTGCTCGGCGCCGCGCGTAAGGCCGCGCAGGGGGCGGGCGATGCCGTCCACGATGCGCCCGGAGAGCCAGAGCGCCAGCGCCGTCCCCGCCACCAGCAGCACGGCGATGCCGGCCAGCATCTGCCACATCAGCTCGCGCGAGCGCCGGTCCGCGTCCACCAGCCGCGCCTGCCCCGCGCGCTGGATGTGGACCACGAGCGAGTCCATGTCGTCCGTGGGCGCCCGGTCAATGCCGCGCGCGGCGGCGTCCACGCGGCGGTGGGCCAGGGGATCCGCCCGGTCGTACTGCGCCAGGGCGGCCCGGTACCGCTCGCCCAGGGTGGAGTGGACGACGAGGAGCGAGTCGATGCGCGCGCGGATCTCCGGCGTGGCCGCGTGCATCCGGCGCAGGCGCAGCAGGTCGCCGCGCACGGCGGCCTCCTCGTCGTTGAAGCCGCCGAGGTAGCGGGCAAAGAGGGCGGGGTCAAAGCCGCGGAGCAGGACGTTCTTCCACTCCTGCACCTGCTTCTTGAAGTGCACCTGCGCGCTGCGGGCGGCGTCGTTGGCGCGGGTGACGGCGTCGCCTTCCAGCGCGGCGGCGTGCACCTGGTCCAGCGCGGAGCGCACGGCCAGCAGCCCCGTGAGGCCCACGGCCAGGGTGGCGAGCGTGGCGACGGCGACCAGGACGGCCAGCCGGCCGCGGATGCCCAGCCGCGCCAGGCCCAGGGGCAGGCGGGGGGCGGGTCGATCGGTCATGTGTGGCATCGGGACTGCGAAAGCGGCGCGCCCGTCCGCCGGGTGCGCCGCGTGGATCGGGACCCCCTGCGCGCGGCGGGGGCGCTCTCCGAGATGTGAACGGAGGATGCGTAAAGCTGGCGCGCGCCCGTCGCGGCGAAAGACGCCGCCCGTCTCGCCTCGGTAACGGTTGCGTCGCCGCCGCGCCCGCCCCGTGGCGATGCCCATCCTCTACCGCGCCGTTGCCCTGCCGTGGCGCAAGCCCGTCATCGTTCCCCGCGCCGTGTTTTCCCCTCTATCCGGACCTCGATCATGCGCAAGTGCCCCCGCTGCGGCGCCCTCACGGACCGCGTTCCGTTCCCCCTCTGGCTTCGTCCCCTGCGGATGCTGATCCCCGACCTCAAGCGGATGCGCTGCATCGGCTGCGGGTGGCGCGGCTTTCGGCGGTGACCGGCTGGTCCGGCGCGAGCGCCCCCTCCGGGCTCGCGGAGCTCGCCCACCTCCCCCAAAAATCCTGGGGGAGGTTGGACTACTGCTTTCATCCCGAAGGATGCGCGCAACGCCGAATGACTGAATAGAAAGCCAAGGCTGAGATCGTGCGTGGAGGCGTGCCCTGCGCGAACGCCCCCTCCGGGCTCGCGGAGCTCGCCCACCTCCCCCAAAACTGCTGGGGGAGGTTGGACGGCGGCGACTTTCATCCCGCAGGGTGCGCGCAGCGCCAAATGACTCAGGATGACAAGGGTCCTCCCGCGTCGTCACGGCGGCCGTTCGCGAGCCGGTGCGGAAAGCCGACGCGGGCGTTACCCGACCGTGCTCCGGGCCCGCGATCGTCGAGCCGTGGTTCTGGCCGATCCGAGACGACGACGCGAGGAGGGGACGATGGCGATGCGGGATAGAGCGGGGCACGACGAGAGCACAGAGTTCTGGGCGCGGCAGTTCGCCGGCCGATGGTACCGCGGGCCGGCGCACGGAGCCAACGACTTTCGCCGGTTCGCGGCCGCCTACCGCGTCCCCGCGACGGAGCGCGAGCTGGTGCGCGAACGCGCGCGGGAACTGCTGATCGAAGGCTACGCCGCCCGGCGTGCCGCATAGGCAAATCCGCGGCGGATGGACGACGGAGGGGCAGGGAACCGGACCGGTTCTCTGCCCCTCGCCGCTTTTCCGCAGTTGCAGGCTATTCCCTATTCCCTGTTCCTTATTTCCCTCTCTCCCCGCGTTACGCCGCCGCGAGCTCCGCCTTCGCCTCGAACCCCGACAACGCATACAGCGCCGCCAGGGCGCCGCGGGCGCAGGGCGGATCGGGATCGTGGATCTCGCCCGTGTCCAGGCAGTGGTCGCGGAGAAAGCGCAGCTCCGACGCGTAGTGCGCATCGAACCAGTCCGGGAAGCCGTCCATGATCCCCTCCACCTCCGCCATCAGCCACGCGGGCGGCGCCACGGGCGAGAACAGCGCCTCGGCGTGCGAGCCCCGCGCGCTGAGCAGGGCGGCCGTGCGCAGCCCCGCCCGCGCCAGCCGTGACGCCACGCCGCCACCCGCCACCGCGTGTGCGGCCAGGCCGCGCAGCCGCGCGTGCGGCCCCAGCAGCAGGGCCACGCGGCGATGCGCGTGCACCAGCGCATCCGCCGGCGGCGCCGCGCCGAACGTGCGCAGGTAGGCGCGCCGCACGCCCGCGAAGACGGACGGGTCCAGCGCGGGAATCGCGGCGTCCAGCGCCGGGTGCCGCGCGTGGACGGCCGCGTCCAGTCCCGTCTCCACGCGCAGGTGCTCCAGGGCCACCTCCGCGCCCCAGAGCGGCGTCCGGCGGCCCAGCACCAGCTCGCCGCACGCGTCGTTGATGAGCGGGTGGATGGCGACGTCCGCCAGCACGTGCGTGACCCATCCCCACGCGAACGCGCGCTCTTCGTCCGTCTCGGCCTCGTCCACCAGCGCGCGGCAAAAGGCGCCCGTGCGCGCGTGGTGCGCCAGCTCGGCCAGCAGCGGGTCCGCGCCGGGAAAGTAGCCCATGTCGGGACCAAGCGCGCCGTGCAGCAGGGCCGCGCGCGTCCCGGGAGACGGCTCGAACGGCGCGTGGATGGGCGCGGCCTGCCAGCGCGCGTACACGCGGCCGGCGAGAAGGTGGTGCAGCGCGGGTCCGGGCATGGCTGGGTGCGGTGGGTGGATGCGGGCTGCGTCGCGACGTCCCGAATCCTGCCGCCGTCCGTTTTCCGCCGCCCCACCATCGCGTAACGGGCACGCACCCGTTTGGCCCCGCGCCCGTTGCGGCGCACACGAGCCCCCTTCCGTCTGCAATCAGGCGATGGGGACTATGGAGCAAACGCCGTTGCTGTTACCGTTGACACCGTGTGAGAAGCGCTGCGCGAGCCGGACGTCGCGCGCGGAGTCCAGCCCGGGCAGGGGATGAGGTACTCCGCGTCCTCTGCGGCTCTGCGTGAGAAATGCCGTTCCGCGGCGTTACGAGCTGGTGGCGAATCCGTTGCGCAAGGCCGTGTTTTCGCTCCGTACGGCCGTGCGGAACCATGAACGATCAAGGAGAGAAGCAGACGATGACGGAACCCGAGGGCACCCTTTCTCCCGAGCGCGCGGCGGAGGTGTGGCGGCGCGCGGCGCAGCTGCAGGCCCAGGCGGCGCAGCGGCTGGAGGAGCGCTCCCGTGCCCTGGCGGTGGGCGGCGCGTCCGCCGATCCCCATCCCCAGGACTTTACCCTGGACGAGGTGCGCGCCGCCGCCGTGGAAGCGGGCATCGCGCCCGAGTTCGTGGCCCTGGCCGTGGCCGAGGCGGGCGGCGGCACCGAGCAGCCGCTTTCTCCCGCGGGCGAAAGCGCCGCCACGGCCTACCTGGGCGTGGCGCACCGCACGGTGGAGGTGGCCCGCGTGGTGGACCGCCCCGCCGCCCAGGTGTACGCGGCCATGCAGCGCGTGCTGGTGGGCAACCCCTGGAACCTGGCCCTGCGCGACGTCACGGGCGACCCCCTGGACGGCGGCATCCTGGTGTTCGACATCCCCCAGTACACGTCCACCAGCATGGGGCCGTTCGCGTACCACGCCATGGCCGTGGACGTAAAGCAGCTGCAGGTCATGCTGCGTCCCGTGCCCGGCCGCGCGGGGGCGTGCGAGCTGGTGGCCAGCGCCGGGCTCACCCGCAGCGTGCGCCGCAACTTCAAGGCGGCCGGGTGGCTCACGGGGCTCATGGGCGGGCTGGGCGCCGGGGGCGGCGTGGGCGTGGCCGCGGCGGCGGGGCTGGCGGGCGGCATCATCGCGCTCCCCGTGCTGGGCGGCGCCGTGGCGCTGGGCGGCATGACGGCCGTGGGCGTGCGCGCCATCTACCGCCACTCGCTGCGCAAGTTCACCGAGCTGCTCGACCAGATGATGCGGGGCGTGGACGCCCACGCGCGCACGGGCGGCGCCTTTGCCCCCGTGCCGCGCCCGCCCTCCGGCGGGGACGACGGCGACGGCGGGATGACGGCCATGCTGGTCACGACCACCATCACGTGACGCGGCGTTACGCAAGCACAATGGGACGAGGGCGGCCGGAGACAATCCGGCCGCCCTCGTGTTTGCTGGGAAAAACGGGTGCCCGGGAGGCGAACTCGTTACACGGAGGCCGGGATCGTCACGGCGGCGCGGGTGATTCGTGACACAAGCGCGACGGCGCGGGCGGTGGGGCCGTGACGCAATCCGGGGATGTTTTCCGCGTCCGCATGGGCGGACCAAACGGATGACATCACCCGATCCAAGAAGACGAGGCCCTTCCGTGAGACCTTCTCACCGACCGGACGGTCCCGGCACCCGGCGCGCGGGCGGACCGCGCGCCGTGCTCGCGCTGGCGCTGCTGGCCCTGTTCACCCTCGCCACGCCGCTGGCCGCCCAGGCGGGCCGCATTGCCGGCCGCGTGGTGAACCCGCAGGGCGAGCCGGTGGTCGCGGGGCAGGTGGCCGTGCAGGGCACGCAGCTGCGCACCTCCACCGACGTGCAGGGCCGCTACACCCTGGCCGGCGTGCCCGCGGGCAGCCACACCGTCACGGCCACGGCCCTGGGATACAGCACCAAGACCGTCACGGGCGTGACGGTGACCGCCGGCGGCACCGCCACGCTGGACCTGTCGCTGGCCGGCGCGGCGCTCCTCCTCGAGGGCGTCACCGTCACGGCCGAGGCCGAGCGGGGCAGCACGGGCGCCCTGCTGAGCGACCGCCGCAACGCCGCCACCGTGCAGGACGCCATCGGGGCGGACCAGATCAGCCAGACGCCCGACGGCGATGCCGCCGCGGCCGTGCGCCGCGTGCCGGGCGTGTCCGTCGTGGACGGCAAGTACGTGTACGTGCGCGGCCTGGGCGAGCGCTACGGGCAGACGACGCTGAACGGCGCGTCGCTCCCGTCGCCCATCCCCGACCGCAAGGCGGTGCCCCTGGACATCATCCCCACCGCGCTGCTGGAGAGCGTGGTGACGGCCAAGACCTACTCCCCCGACCAGCCCGGCGACTACGCGGGCGGCCTGGTGCAGATCGAGACCCGCAGCGCGCCCACGGAGCGCGTGCTGCGCGCCAGCTCCACGTTCGGCTTCGTGCAGGGCGCCACGGGGCAGCCGGGGCTCACCTACGGGGGCGGCGGCTTCCTGGGCTTCGACGACGGCGCCCGCGGCCTGCCCGCCGGCATCCACCGCAACGCGCCCGCCAACGGCCTGCCGGCCGACCCGTCCGCCCGCGCGGCCCTCGTCCGCGACCTCACGGCCGCGCCCTGGGGCCCCGGCGACGCCGACGTGCCCTTCAACGGCGGCTTTGGCCTGGCGTACGGCAACGAGGTGAACGTGCTGGGCCGCCCGCTGGGCGTGGTGGGCACGCTGTCGTGGAGCAGCGGCGTGTCGCAGCCGGAGGACCGCGCCGAGCGCATCTTCGCCATCAGCGGCGACGCGCCCGTGGAGCAGGCCGACTTCGCCGCCACGGCCACGGCCCGCGAGGCCACGCTGGGCGCGCTGTTCAACGCCAGCATGCGCATCAACGGCACGGACCGCGTCACGGGCACGGTGGTCTACAACCGCCTGGCCGAGACGGAGGCCCGCGTGCTCTCGGGTACGTACCAGAACGTGGGTCCGTACGTGGACCAGTACCGCGTGCGCTACGTGGAGAACACGCTGGCCAGCACGCAGCTGCGGGGCGAGCACTTCATGGCCGGCCTGGGCGACCTGAGCTTCAAGTGGCGCATGGCGTACTCGTACGCCGGCCGGCTGGAGCCCGGCACCCGCACGGCCATCTACACGGCCTCGGAAGAGGACGCGCCGCGCCTGTTCGCCTTTTCGCGCACGGAAAGCGGCCTGCTGCTGCACCAGGACCTGAGCGACAACGCCTGGAACCCCGGCGTGGACCTCAAGCTGCCCGTGCCCTTCCTGGGCAGCACGGCCACCTTTGGCTTCGGCGGGCAGGCGGACCTGCGCGACCGCGGCGTGTACGCCCGCCGCATTCGCCTGGGCGCGCAGTCGCTCTCGGCGGCGGACCAGGCCCTTTCGCCCACGCAGCTCTTCACGGCCGACCACATCGGCGACGGCGCCGGCCAGCTCAGCCTGAGCGAGGCCACCTTCGCCGGCGACAACTACGACGCCTCGTTCCGCGTGTGGGCCGGCTACGCCATGGTGGACGCCGAGATCCTGCCGCGCCTGCGCCTGGCCGGCGGCGCCCGCATCGAGTCGGCCACCATGGAGGTGACGCCGGCCAATCCCCTGGGCCTCACCCTGGCGGAGTACCCGGCGGCGCAGCTGGAGAACACCGACATCCTGCCCGGGGTGAACCTCACCTGGCAGGCCACGGCCGACATGAACGTCCGCGCGGCCGTGTCGCAGACGGTGGCCCGCCCGCAGTTCCGCGAGCTGGCGCCGTACCTGTACGCCGATTACTTCGGCGGCCAGACGCTCGTGGGCAACCCGTACCTGGAGCGCACCCGCATCCTGAACACGGACCTGCGCTGGGAGTGGTTCCTGGGCAGCGGGTCGGTGCTGGCCGTCAGCGGCTTCTACAAGCGCTTCGACGCGCCCATCGAGCCCCTGGCGCTGGTGCTGGGCACCAACCCGGCGCTCACCTACGCCAACGCCGACCAGGCGGAGCTGTACGGCACGGAGCTGGAGCTGCGCGGCAACCTGGGCCGCCTGTCGCCCGCGCTGCAGGAGCTGTCGCTCAACACCAACGTCACGCTGGTGCACTCGTCCGTCACGGCGGGCGACGCCCGGGTGTTCCGCTTCGACCAGCCGCTGGAGCCCGCCGTGATCGCGGGGAGCAGCGCGTCGCGCCCCCTCTTTGGCCAGTCGCCGTACGTGGTGAACGCGGGGCTCACCTGGGACCACGCGCGGACGGGGAGCACGGCCACGGTCCTCTTCAACCGCTTTGGCCGCCGGCTGGACGCGTTCGGCGGGCTGGACCTGCCCGACGTGTACGAGGAAGGCCGCACGCAGCTTGACTTTACGCTGGAGCAGGCGCTGCCCCGCGGCATCGCCCTCAAGCTGTCGGGCACCCGCCTGCTGGGCGACCAGGTACGTTTCACACAGTCGTTCCCCAACGGAGACAAAGTCGTCACACGGCAGTACGACCTTGGACGGGCGTTCTCGCTGGGCCTGTCGTGGGAGCCGTGAGACACGCGCCGGATTGACGGAGGGGCAGGGCACGGAGAACCGCTCCGGCACCCCGCCCGCCTCCGGGACACACACGCGGCACGCTTCAAAAAAACACCCCTGAGGAGATGACGATGCGACTGAGCAACCTCGGCCACCTGGCGCTCGCCCTCGTGCTGGCCGGCGGCGCGGCGGCCTGCGAGGACGGGAACAACGACACCGATCCGCCGCTGGGCGCGCCCGGCAGCGTGGCGGCCAGCTACAACGGCACCAACGCCGTCGTGACGTGGGGCGCCGTTACCGGGGCCGAGACGTACGACGTGCAGCGCAGCAACGTGACCCGCAACACCCAGCTGTCGGCCATCGCCACGGGCGTCACGGGCACCACCTACAGCGACACCGTCACGCCGGGCAACACCTACACGTACGTGGTGGTGGCGCGCCGCAGCGGCGAGCAGTCGGGCAACAGCGCCCCGGCCACGCTCACGGTGGGGATCAAGCAGGCCAACCTCACGCCGGTGGCCGCCAACGGCACGCGCACGCTCAGCAAGGACACCGTGTACGTCATCAGCGGCACGGTGACGGTGGACTCGGGCGCCGTGCTCACCATCCCCGCGGGCACGAAGCTCGTGGGCGACACCATCGCCCGGCCGTCGGCGCTCGTCATCCGCCGCGGCGCGCGCATCATCGCCAACGGCACGGCCGCGGAGCCCATCGTCTTCACGAGCCAGAAGCCCGCCGGCCGCCGCGCCCGTGGTGACTGGGGCGGCGTGGTGATCAACGGCCGCAGCAACTGCAACTTCACCCTCCCCTGCTCCGGCGAGGGCAGCTCGGGCACCTATGGCGGCAGCGTGCCGGCCGACAGCAGCGGCGTGCTGCGCTACGTGCGCATCGAGTACGCCGGCTTCGAGGTGAGCCCCAACAACGAGCTCAACGGCCTCACGCTCAACGGCGTGGGCAGCAAGACCGTCATCGAGAACGTGCAGATCCACTTTGGCAACGACGACGGCATCGAGTGGTTCGGGGGCACGGTCAACGTCAAGTACGCCCTGGTCACGGGCGCGGACGACGACCAGTTCGACTACAGCACGGGCTGGCAGGGCAAGGGGCAGTTCTGGATCGCGCAGACGGACACCACGCGCGGCGACAAGGGCTTCGAGGTGGACAACAACGAGACCACCTTCACGGCCACGCCGTTCACGGACCCCATGATCTACAACGTCACGCTCATCGGCCGCTCGGGCCGGGGCGCGAGCAACCTCACGGCGGCGGGCCTGCACCTGCGCCGCGGCACGCGCGGCAAGCTGTACAACGCCATCCTCACGGGGTGGAACGCGGCGCTGGACATCGACGACCAGATCACGGCCGACAACTGCACGGCCGGCACGCTGATGGTCTCCAACACCATCCTCTTTGGCAACGGCGTGACGGACGACGCCGACGCCGACGCCTTCGAGGCCACCTGCCGCGGCGCGGCGGGGTGGGGGATGACGGTGGCCGGGACCAACCCGCTGAACGCGGCGGCCATCAACCTGGACGCCCCCAACTTCACGCCGGTCTCGGCGGCGGCGGTGGCGGGCGCGGCGGCGGTGCCCGCGGGCGACGCCTTCTTCACGGCGGTGGACTACGTGGGCGCCGTGGCGCCGACGGGCACCCCGTGGTACCAGGGCTGGACGACCTTCGCGCGCAACTGATCTTTCGCGCGGTCACGCTCCGGGGGCGGGAGAGCCTGGCCTCTCCCGCCCCCGCAGTGCATGACGGGGCGGAGCCGATGAACCACGACCCATGCGGGAGCGGATGAGACGGACGATGATGGCGGCGATGCTGGCCGCCGTGCTGGCAGGATGCGGGCGCGGCGCGGACGCGGCGCAGCCCGGGCTGAGCGGCGGGGCGCCGTCCGTGGAGGCGCTGGGCCGCGCGGTGGTGACGGCGCTGGCGGCCGGCGACACGGCCGCCCTGGAGGCCCTGCGGACGACGGAGCACGAGCACAACCAGGTGCTGTGGCCGCACTTTCCCATCGCCCGGCAGGACACCTCCGCCGGGGCGACGGCGTTCGCGTGGGAGAACATCCAGATGCGCAACGCGGGCGCCGTGGGCGAGTGGACGGCCTCGTTCCGCGGGCGAAACGTGCGCTTCGACGGGGCGCGCTGCACGGGTGACGTGGAGGCGTACGGTCCGTTCCAGGTGCTGCGCGGCTGCTCCGTCACGGTGACGGACGTGGCCCAGGGCCGCTCATTCGAGCTCAGCCCGTTTGACCGCGTGGTGCGGATGAACGGCACGTATAAGGTCATCCGCTACGTCGAGATCGACTGACGCCCGTCGGTTACTGGACGGAGGATGGACATCGGCCGGATCCGCCCCGCGCGTGGTCCGGCCGCCGTCGTTTCGGTGGATCGCGAGGGTGCGGGACGCCGTGTGTTTCCGCTGGTCCGCGAGTTGCCCTGTACGTTGGCCGATCAACGTTACGCGATCGTGACGGGACAGCGGGCGCCTGGAGGCATGGGCGCGCGATCATGCGTCCAGACGATTCAAGACACAGGAAAGACGACGATGGAAAACACGATTGGCACGGCGGCCCAGGCGCCCCTTTTGAGCAGCGAGGACACGCTGTTCGTCTGCCCCGACCGCGAGGATCTCGGCTTCGTGCCGAGCAGCCGGTGAGACGGCGGAACGGCAGGGAATAGGGAATAGGGAATAGGGAATAGCCTGCAACGGCGGGCGGATTCTCACCCGATGCACGACGTTTGAAGCCCCGCCCGGCAATTCGCCGGACGGGGCTTCTCGATGCTAGCGGGCAGCGCGCGGTGCGCCCCCTCCGGGCTCGCGGAGCTCGCCCACCTCCCCCAATAACCCCTGGGGGAGGTTGAAAGAGCAGTATCTCTGCGAGTGCGACGGTCGGTCGCGGACCGGAGGAACCAGCAGGAGGACGGCGTCCCTTGGTAGAGGGGGCGCTTTCGGCGAGGGGACGGCATCCGCGTTTTCTCGGAGGGGCAGGGATGGTGGCGCCGGGCGAGGTATCGACCGGGCGCATCATCCACCTGATCGCGATCGGGAAAAGGCAGCCCGCGCTCGGGACGGGGTGAGCGCGCGGGAGCGACGGTCGAGGAGGTCCGGATGACGCGTGTTGGGGATCCAGATACCTGGACGCGAGTCCCCGCGAGATGCGTCATCCTGAGGAGCCGCCGCGCGGACTTGATCCGTGCGTGATCCCTGGCGGCGACGAAGGATCTTGCCCGCGAAGCTCGGAGGCGACGCTCATGCGCGGGATCTGCCTCCGAGTCTCGCACACAAGATCCTTCGGTCGCGCCAAGGCTCCGCGCGCATTCAGGTTATGCGCGGCGCTCCCTCAGGATGACGCATCACAGGCGCGAGTCTGAACCCCTTTCCGGATGACGCGTTCGGCATTTGCGGAAAACACATCGGCCCCGCTGGAGATCATCCAGCGGGGCCGCCGTTCCGTACCTTCGTACCGCGTACCCTCGTACCGTCCTCAGGTGGGCGCGAACTGCGACAGCACCACGTAGCTCAGCGCGGCCATGAGCGCCGCGGCGGGGATCGTGAGCACCCAGGCCCACACGATGCGCCCCGCCACGCCCCACCGCACGGCCGACAGGCGATTCGTCGCACCCACGCCCACGATGCTGCCCGTGATGGTGTGCGTGGTGCTCACGGGAATGCCGAACTTGGTGGCCAGCAGGATGCTCAGCGCGCCGCCCGTCTCGGCGCAGAAGCCGCCCACGGGGCGCAGCCGCGTGATGCGCGACCCCATGGTGTGCACGATCCGCCACCCGCCGAACAGCGTGCCCATCGACAGCGCCGAGTACGCGCACACCTCGATCCAGAACGGGATGTGGTCCGTGGTGGGGACGTAGAACGCGTGCAGCCACCCCGTCTGCTGCTCGAAGAGCGGGCGGACGGAGAACAGCAGCGAGACGATGATGCCCATCGTCTTTTGCGCGTCGTTGGCCCCGTGCGAAAGCGAGAACAGGGCCGAACTGGCCAGCTGCGACACGCGGAAAAAGCGGTCCACCTTGCCGCGGGGCACGCGGTGAAAGATCCACATCACGATCACCATGAGCGTGAAGCCCAGGAACATGCCGATCATGGGCGACAGCACGATGAACGCGAGCGTCTGGATCCACTTGGTGCCCCACTCGATGGCGCCCATCCCCGCCGCCGCCACCGCCGACCCCGCGTAGCCGCCGATGAGCGCGTGCGACGAGCTGCTGGGTAGCCCCCAGAACCAGGTGAGCAGGTTCCAGATGATGGCCCCCAGCAGCCCGCCCAGGATGACCGTGGGGGTGACCACCTCCAGGTCGATCATCCCCTTGCCGATGGCCTTGGCCACGGCCGTGCCCACGGTGAACAGGGCCACGAAGTTGAAGAACGCCGCCCAGCACACGGCGGCCACGGGGCTCAGCACCCGCGTGCCGACCACCGTGGCGATGGAGTTGGCCGAGTCGTGGAAGCCGTTGATGAAGTCGAACGCAAAGGCCACCACCACGATCAGCACCACGTAGGTGATCACTGGAGGGTCACCCGTTCTTGAGCGCGATGCTTTCCAGCACGTTCGACACGTTGTCGCACTGGTCGATGGCCTCCTCCAGCTTGTCGTACAGCTCCATCCACTTGATGACCTGCAGCGGGTCGGGGCTGCCGGCGAACAGCTCGCCCACGGCCTCGGCGTAGATGGCGTCGCCCTCTTCCTCCAGCTTCTTCATGCCGGCCGTGTGGTCCAGCATGTTCTTGGGCTTCTTCATGTTGCGCACGGCCGTCTCGATCAGGTTGGCCGCCCGCTTGAGCACGTCCGCCAGGCGCGCCGCGTGGGGCGGGGCCTCGCGCACGTGGAACATCTGCGCCCGCCGCACCGTGCCGTCCAGCAGGTCGATCACGTCGTCCAGCCGGCTGGTGAGCAGGTGAATGTCCTCGCGGTCCAGCGGCGTCACGAAGCTGCGGTCAATGCGCACGATCACGTCGTGCGTGATCTCGTCGGCCTGGTGCTCCAGGTCCTTTACCTTGGCCGCCAGCTCGTCCAGCCGCGACGGCTGCGCGAAGATCTGCGCCACCAGGTCCGCGCTTTCGCACAGGATCCGGGCGACGTCGTTGAACATGGGAAAGAACTTCTCGTCACGCGGAATCAGGCCCACGTCGTCCTCCAAACGCATTGGATTGTAACGGCGCCGGCCGGGGGGCCGGGAACCGCGCGCCGCACCCGCGTCCCGGTGCCGCATGGGATACGCCACGCGGGGATGCGGTTTCGGCACGGCGGCATGTTACAACTGTTACGGCTGCGTTACAAGTCTCCATGCACCAACTGTTACGGTCGCGTTACACGGGCTGTCTAGGTTCGGGGCCGTTACGGAACCGGTGACTGTCCCGAACGAGAATCTTACACGATGACCCGAGTGTTTCGTGGTGTGGTGCCCGCCGTGGCGGCGGCCCTCCTGGCGGCGTGCGGCGGCGGCGACAGCGGCGGGGGCGGATCGTCCCCGGCCGACATGGCCAGGCAGGCGGACGGGGCCGGCAAGGGCGGCACCACCACCCTCCTGGGCGCGGGGGCCACGTTCCCCAACCCCATCTACCAGAAGTGGTTCAGCGAGTACGGCAAGGGCAACCCGGTCCGCGTGAACTACCAGCCCATCGGCTCCGGCGGCGGTATTCGCCAGGTGACGGAGGGCACGGTGGACTTCGGCGCCAGCGACGCGCCCATGAACGACGAGGAGATGGCCAAGGCGCCGGGCATGCTGCACGTGCCCACGGTGCTGGGCGCCGTGACGGTCGCGTACAACCTGCCCGGGCTGCAGCAGCCCCTGCGGCTGGACGGGGCCACGCTGGCGGGGATCTTCGCGGGCCGCATCGCCCGGTGGAACGACCCGGCCATCGCGGCGCTCAACCCCGGCGTGAGCCTGCCGGCCACGGACGTGATCCCCGTGCACCGCACGGACGGCAGCGGGACGACGTACATCTTTACCGAGTACCTGTCGGCCGTGAGCCCGGAGTGGCGCGGTTCCGTGGGCGCGGGCAAGAGCGTGAACTGGCCCAAGGGGCTGGGCGGCAAGGGCAACGAGGGCGTCACGGGCGCCGTCAAGCAGACGCCGGGCGCCGTGGGCTACGTGGAGCTGGCGTACGCCCGCGAGGGCAACCTGCCCACGGCGTCGCTGCGCAACGCGGACGGGCAGTTCGTGCAGCCGTCCATCGAGGCCACGGCGGCCGCGGCGGCCAACCTGGGCACGCAGCTGCAGCAGCACCCGGACTTTCGCGTGTCGCTGGTGAACCTGCCCGGCGCGCAGACCTACCCCATCTCGGCGTGGACGTACCTGCTGGTGCCCCCGCACATGGAGGACTGCGGCAAGGCGCGGGCGCTGGCGGGCCTGGTCCGCTGGTCGCTCACGCAGGGCGGCGACTTCGCGCGGACGATGCACTACGCGCCCCTGCCCGAGGACGTGCGCGGCCAGGTGATGGCGCACATGGGCAAGGTCACCTGCGGGGCGGACCGGCAGGCGGTGGGGCCGGGGTGACGGGATGAAGGGCTGAGGGAAAACCCGCCGCTGCGCGGCGGGGGGCCCTCTCCCCCGCTCGGCCGCCGCTCGTTCCTCGCGGCTTGCCGAGCGACCCCTCCTCCAACTTCGGGGGAGGGGTTGGCAGTGAAAGCCCGGCGCGCGACGGCGA
>NZ_DASURI010000940.1:0-6311 GCF_036280135.1 Longimicrobium sp. | reverse complement strand
CGGCGACGTGCGCAACGTGCACACGGTGCGCACGGGCATCGAGTACATGATGCGCCTGGCGGAGTGGTACACGGAGGCGGCCGCGGCGTCGTCCATCGGCTTTTTCCAGGTGGGCGGCGGCATCGCGGGCGACTTTCCCATCTGCGTGGTGCCCATGCTGCACCAGGACCTGCAGCGGCCCGAGGTGCCGCTGTGGGGCTACTTTTGCCAGATCAGCGACAGCACCACGAGCTACGGCTCGTACTCCGGCGCCGTGCCCAACGAAAAGATCACCTGGGGCAAGCTGGGCATTGATACGCCCAAGTACATCATCGAGTCCGACGCCAGCATCGTGGCGCCGCTCGTCTTTGCGCTCGTGATGGAGCAGTAGGGCAGGAACACCAACTGCTTTTTCACGCAGAGGGAGCAGAGGCAGCAGAGTACCCCGGTTCCGCGCGGAGCCGGGGTTCTCCGCGTCTGGATCCGGGTGCGGATCAATCCGCGATGCGCTCGGCGACTTCGTGGAGGTAGGTGTCCGGGTCCAGGCCGTGGGCGGCGGCGAGCGCGTCCACGGCCGCGGGGGTCACCGTCTCTCCCTTCTCGATCCGCCGCACCTGCCGCTCGGACAATCCCGCGACGTCCGACTGGCGCAGGCCCATTTCATCGCGGAACACACGCACGGCCGCGCCGAACGCCTGGTCGTGCATCACGCGCTCCCGCTGCACGCGGGCCCGCAGCCGCGGATCGGTCGCGATGCGGATGGACTCCAGGTCCAGGTCCACGTCGTAGTCGTCCCAGTGCAGGTAGGCGCCGTCCATGATGACGTCATAGTCCTGGCGCCGGTCGGGGGGGATGCGTCGGAGTGACGGATAAGCGTCGAACGCCATCTCGTAGAGGTTGAACGCGCAGTCCATCGCGTGGATTCTGCCGTTCGCCACGGTCGCATCGGCGATGAAGTGCTCCGGCGCGCCCAGCGCCATCGCCTGCAGAATGCGCTGGCCCACCCGCATGTCCCGGTGCACCACGGAGTTGCGGATGCGCCGGAGCGAAGCCCGCTCAAAGATCTGCATCACCCAGTGCTCTCCCATGTCGTTGCGGACGAACAGCCCGTGCAGCCGGTGCTTTCGCGCCGCGCGGCTGATGCACGGCGCCACCGCCGGAAGCTCCGTGGCCGAGCTGACGACGAACACGCGCCGCGCGTCGCAGGCCGTCTCGATGCTGCGGGTGGCGTGCAGCAGCCCGGCATCCAGCCCCTCCGGGAGCGCGGAATCGCCCTCTGGATCCGCCACGAGCACGGTCAACGGCTCCATCATGAACCTCGCTACGATTGAGGACGGACCTTCTCCTGCCACTCGCGCAGGAGCCGTCGCTTGTGGCGCACGACGTTCTCCAGCAGCGCGTCCAGCTCGGCCGGCGTGGGCCCCCGTCCTCCGCGGGCCCAGACCGTGGTGAAGTACAGGCCATGCCTTCGTGAGCACCGCAGGATGACCACCCTGATCATCCACTCCCCGGGTCGGGTGACGTGGAAGTGGTACGGCAGATGGTCGTTCGCCGGGAAGCGCATGTCGAGCCCGGCGATCTCGAAGCACTCCACTTTCCCCACCATCCACCTCCCGGGTCCGCGTGCCTCATCCACGAAGCTAATCCACTACCGGACGAATTGTCAATCGCACGCGCATGGTGTCACGTCCGGTGAGGTGACGCAAACGACCCGGTGGAGCCTCCACCTGCCGCCGATCCTCCATCCGCGCCTCCCGCAGTACTGCTGCCTCTGCTCCCTCTGCGTGAGAATGCAGTGAAGATCCGTACGTGCCTCATATCCTGTGTGATCGCAACGTTTTACGCGGGTTCGCTCAGCCCTGCGCCTGCTTCTCCTCCCTCCATCCGTGTCGGGCAGATCTCCATTGAGGCGCCGGGCGAACTTCCTTCCGCGCGTACGGCGGGTCGGCGGGCGGACCACATCGCGTCGCGCGCACTCTCCCTCACGGCTTCAGCAAAGGCGCCGACATACGGGCACCCCGGCGGGGACTAGCTTCATCCTCAGTTGGCACGGCCGCATCGGGCGGCCCGCCCCGCCAGGCCGGAGGCGGTCACGAGGACCGGCGCACCAGGAGAAAAGAACCATGCGCAAGCAACTGTTCGCGGGAGCCCTTGTGGTCGCCGTCCCGGCGCTGATCGCCGCCAGCACGCTGCCGCCGCTGACCTTTGGCGCGGGAAGCAAGGTGTGGGTCTCGGGCACCTCGACCGTGCGCGGCTGGCGCTGCGAGAGCACGCAGGTGAGCGGAACGGCCGACGCCGGCAGCACCGACATCGCGCAGATCGGCCAGGCGCGCGGCGAGCTCACCATCCCGCTGTCGACGCTGGACTGCAGCAACGGGACGATGAACGGCCACATGCGCAACGCGCTCAAGGCCCAGCAGAACCCCACCATCCGCTTTCGCGCCACGTCGGTGCGGGTGACGCCCAGCGGCGCCGAGGGCGCGGTGGCCATGACGGGCCAGCTGACCATCGCCGGCCAGACGCGCGACGTGACGATCAACGGCACGGCCGTTCGCGAGGGCAACTCGCTGCGGGTGCGCGGCACGGAGCAGCTGACGATGACGGACTTTGGCGTGCAGCCCCCGCGGCTGATGGCCGGCACCATGAGGGTGCACGCCCCGGTGACCGTCGGCTTCGACGTGATCCTGCGGCCCTGAAGTGATCGGCTGATCGGAATCGGCCGGAGCGGTTTGAAAGAGTGATCGGGCGGCGGATGGACGCCGCGCAGCAAACGGGGGCGCACTCCCGCGCCCCCGCATGACGGAACCTCCGAGTCTCGGAGACGGAACGATGAAAACCCTGAATCGTGCGCTGCTGCCGTTCGCCGTGCTGGCGGCCGCCCCCCTGGGCGCCCAGACGCACCTGGCGGCGAACACGGCCCCGGCGGACACGACGCCCGCACCTGCCGCGACGCAGGCGCCCGTCACGGTGTCGGCGCTGCCGGTGGTGGTGGGCTCGCCCTCGGCGGGCGGGGTGGGACAGTTCGAGCCGGCCAAGCAGGGCCGCGACTTCAACGGCCTGCAGCTGCAGATCGGCGGTGCGTTCGCGCAGACCTTCCAGGCGCTGGACCACGAGACGAGCGCCACGGCGGCGCCCAACACCACGCTTGGCCAGATTCGCCCCGGCTTCAACCTGGCGAGCGCCAACCTGAACATCGGCGCGCAGCTGGCCCGCGGCATCCGGGTGGACCTGGAAAGCTACATGGCCAGCCGGCACCACAACGAGTTCTGGGTCAAGGGCGGCTACGCGACCATCGACGCCTCGCCCATCGACGTGCCGGTGCTCAACCGGATCATGGAGTACACCACGATCCGCGCGGGCCACATGGAGATCAACTACGGCGACGCGCACTTCCGCCGCAGCGACAACGGCAACACCATCCGCAACCCGTTCATCGAGAACTACGTCCTGGACGCGTTCACGACGGAGATCGGCGCCGAGGTGATGGTGCGCGGGCCATACGGCACCTTCGTGATGGGCGGCGTGACGAGCGGCGAGAACAAGGGCGACATCAAGGAAACGGCCGTGGACGCCAGCCCCGCGTACCTGGGCAAGGTGGGCTTCGACCGCCAGTTCAGCCCGATGCTTCGCCTGCGGCTGACGGGCAGCCTGTACAGCGCGAGCTCGTCGCCGGCGGTGACGCTGTACGGCGGTGACCGCACGGGCAGCCGGTACTGGGGCGTGCTGGAAGACACGGCCACGCTCAAGGCGGGCACCTCGTTCACCAACGGCCGCGTGAACCCGGGCTTCGCGAACGAGATCTCGGCCTGGCAGATCAACCCCTACGTGGAGCTGGGCAACCTGGAGCTGTTCGGCGTGATCGAGCCGGCCAGCGGCAAGGCGGCCGCCGCGGCGGATCGCCGCGAGGTCAACCAGCTGGCGGGTGACGTGGTGTACCGGCTGCTGAACGACCAGCTGTACGTGGGCGGCCGCTGGAACCGGGTGACGGGCGACTGGTCGAACCAGACGAACCTGACGGTGACGCGGACGGCGTTCTCGGGCGGGTGGTTCGTGACCAAGAACCTGCTGACCAAGGTGGAGTACGTGACGCAGGACTACGAGGGCTTCGCCGCCACGGACATCCGCAACGGCGCCAAGTTCAACGGCCTGTCGATCGAGGGCGTGATCGCCTTCTGAGGACGGTACGGAGGTACGGAGCGGGGAGCCCAGGACGGGCTCCCCGCTTCTTGTTGGCAGTCTGGTGAGCGATGGATGGATCGCGCGGAGGGCGAGCCCCCCCATCCCCGACCCTCCCCCATAAACAGAATGGGGGAAGGGAGAACTTCATCTCGACATCCGGACGTCTCCCGCCGGCAGCAGCCCGCCCCTCTCCCGGCCTCTCCCCGCTCGGTCCTCGCGGAGAGAGGAGACCAGAACGGGGCGCTGGGCACGTGCAGCGTGGCGGAGTGTGTCTCGCCCGCCGAGGGCCCCCTCCCCCCGGCCCCCTGCCCCCGCTTCGCGGGGGAGGGGGGAGAACTGCGGTCCGGCGCGAAGGTGGTCCTTGGTGCGCGATCTCGCCCTCTCACCAACCCCTCCCCCGAAGTTGGGGGAGGGGTCGCCACCGAGCCGCGAGGAACGAGCGGCGCAGGCGGCGGGGGAGAGGGCCCCCCGTCGCGCAGCGACGGGATCCCGCCCTCTGATGATCTCCATCAGCCGTCTCTGGCCTCGATCAGCTACCATGGCCTCGATCAGCTACCATGGCCTCGATCAGCCGCCGTGGCGCTCCAGCTCACGTGCCAGCATCCGCTCCTCGCGCGCCGAGCCCTCGCCGAACCACACCACGTACGCGCAGTGCACCGCCAGGCCCACGCCGTACGCGCCCACGGGCCACGGGAACCAGAGCACGCCCTTGCTCCCCAGCCCGTCGATCGCGGCCAGGCCGCCGCCGCAGACGAACCACGCCATCCAGTGGTCGCGCAGCTCCGTCATCCGCCGCGCGCGCCGGCGAGCCCGGTCCAGCGCGGCCTGCTCCGATCGCGCCGGGGGCGGCGCCCGCCTGTCGTCCCGCATCACGCTTCTCTCCTCGTCACTGCTTGAGCCCTTCATCCGAGGACGTACGCGCCCGGGGTGCCGCGGGCTGCGCAGCATGCAATCGCACTTATTTGTATCTTATTCAGACGTTTGTTGACCTGGATGTGGATGCGAGGCAGCTTTCGGCGGACCGGTGCACGACGCGCCGATCATCCGTCCACAGCCAGGAGGCACCCATGGCCAAGATCAAGCTGGAACCGGACGCCCTGCGGGTGGAGAGCTTCGAGACGGCCGCCGCCCCGTCCGCCCGCGGCACCGTGCACGCGCGCCAGGAGCAGCCGGGCGACGCGGACGAGGTGGGGCTGCTGCCCGTTACCGACTGGAAGACGTGCCAGGGCGGCGACTGCACGGCGCGCACGCTGTGCCACTACACCTGCATCGAGGCCTGCTTCGGCGCCGACATCGGCGCGAACCGCATCGGCTGAAGACGCCGATCGCCAGGGAACGCACCGCACCCCGGCTCCGCGCGGAGCCGGGGTGCTTTGCTGGACGGCGGATTACTGCGTCTCGATGGACACGATGCGGGCGCTGCGCTCGTTCAGGGCCCACAGCCGGTAGCGGCGCATGTCCAGCACCACCGTGGGCTCGCGCTCGGCGCTGAGCATGGGCGCCGTGAGCTGCCAGCTGTCCGTGACCCACACGCCGCTTGGCAGCCGGGTAAAGCTCATGTGGCCCGTAAGGCGATGCACCGGCCCGCGAAAGCGCAGGCCGGTATAGCCGTACTCCACGAAGCTCAGCTCGGCCGTGGCGCGGTCCATCCACAGCACGCCCCGCACGTCCGGCTGCACCCGGTTGGCCAGCGGGACGAACTCCAGCCCGATCATCCCCGGCCGCTCGCGGCCGCCGTCGCGCACGCCAAAGCAGTGGTGCCGCAGGAACGCGTCGGAGAGGATGGCGTACGCGTCCACCCCGTTGACGATGACCTGCTGCGGTGTCATCACCACGTACGAACCGTCCACCAGGCTGTCCGCCGCCATGGGCTTGAAGGGCAGCCCCACGCTGGTGTGGCGCGTTGTCCCGTCGGACAGCACCTGCCCTCCCCGCAGGCTCACGCGGCGCTCGCGGGTCTCGGTTACGAAGCGGTACCGGCCGCTCTCCGCGGCCAGGGTCGCGCTGAACAGGGCCTTGCGCGCCTCGTCCCAGAGGGTCGCCGCCTGCGACATGTTGAGCAGGTCGCCGCCGCACTGCCGAGGCGCGCCCTGGGCCACGATGGGGTCCAGCGTCACGCGCCGCGGATCGGCCGTCAGGCGCACCTCCAGCGT
>NZ_DASURI010000939.1:0-6117 GCF_036280135.1 Longimicrobium sp. | reverse complement strand
GGAGAACTGCATCGCGAGACGCGGCCTGCCACTCCGCTGGGACCCACCTCCCTCCCCCACGCAGTTTGTGGGGGAGGGTCGGGGAGGGGGGCGCCCCGCGTGCCGCGCGATCTCCTCCCGCGTGCACGAGTGCCGTGCCGTTGCTTTCGCACTTTCGCACTCCCGCACTTTCGCACTGCCGTTACTCCCGCGCGTCCGCCGTCTTCTGCCCGATGCGGAAGATCACGAACTCGGCGGGCTTGACCACCGCCACGCCCACCAGGCAGACGAGGCGGCCGTTGTCCAGGTCGTTCTGCGTCATCGTCGTGCGGTCGCACTTCACGAAGTACGCTTCCTTGGGGTCCGTGCCCAGCAGCGCGCCGTTGCGCCACTCGTTGTACAGGAACGACGAGATGGTCTGCCGCACGTTGGCCCACAGCGCCTCGCCGTTGGGCTCGAACACGGCCCACTGCGTCCCCACGTCGATGCTGCGCTCCACGTAGTTGAAGTAGCGGCGCACGTTCACGTACTTCCACTCGGGGTCGCTGCTGACCGTGCGCGCGCCCCACACGCGGTAGCCGCGGCCGGGGAAAAAGCGCAGGCAGTTGACGCCCATGGGGTTCAGCTCACCCTGCTCGTCGAAGTTGATGTCCGTCTCGAACCGCAGCGCCGCCCGCACCACCTCGTTGGCCGGCGCCTTGTGCACGCCCCGCTGCACGTCGTTGCGGGCGTAGATGCCGGCCAAAAAGCCCGACGGCGGCAGGTTGATCTCCTGCGGCACGTCCGCGCGGCCCGGACGCCACTGCGGATTGGCGACGGTGACCCAGGGGAAGTAGAGCGCGGCGTACTTGCTGTCGATGCGGCTGCGCACGTCGCGCGCGCCGCTGATGGCGCCGCCCTCCGGCGTGTCGAGCACGGCGATCTGGTACGCGCGCGGCCGCTCCACGTGGCTGATGAGCACGCGCTGGATGGCCGCCCAGCTTTGCAGCGCCGTGTGTCCCGGCGCGGCCAGGATGCTGATCTCCTCCAGGGGCAGCAGGCTGCGCAGCGCGTCCTGATAGGCCACGTCGGTGGGCTCGTCGCCGTCGTTGCCGCCGCCCAGTTCCACCACGGCCCGCTCGTCCTCGCCAAAGAGCGCGTCGTGCAGCTGGTGCGCGTTGAACGGCGCCTCGGCCACGTAGGCGTACGGCTGCTCCAGCCAGTCCGAGCGGCGCGACGGCGTCTCGCCCAGCACGGCGCCCAGGAAGCGCGGATGCCCCGGCCCCAGCGCCAGCCCCTCGTACGCGGCGCGCTGACCGTCGCCGTCCTCCGTCTCCACCACGAGCGTCACCAGGTCCGCGCCGCCCAGCGTGGCCAGGTTGGCCAGGTCCAGCGGCTGCGCGTTGGCGTTCACCCACCGGCCGTCCTCCAGCCGGAACCAGCCGCGGGCCGGTCCCTCCTCGCCGCGGGCCATCTCGCCCTGCTCGTGTGCCGTGAGCCCCAGCCCCGTGAGGCCCGAGCCGCCGGCCACGCGCAGCGAGGACGTCGCGCCCGTGCCGATGGTGGAGATCTCCACCCGGCCCTCGCGGACGGACGCCCGCGCGCCGTGCTCGCGCAGCAGGTTGTTCAGGTCCGTGACGGTGACGTTGCGCAGGTCGGGGACGGTGTTCTTGGCGGCGTCCTTTTCCTGCGTCTGCGCCTGCGTCTTGAAGCCGAACTTGGCCCCCACGGCCGAGAGGGACGCGCCGATGCCGCGGCGCACCGTGCGCAGGGTGAGCTTCTCGCCGTCCGTGACGGAGACCTCCACGCCGTCGATGCGCCCCGTGAGCGCCTGGGCCAGCGCGTCCACCGAGTCGTACGCGCGCGCGTCCACCACCACGTCCTGCGGCGTTCCGCCGTTCACCGTCACGCGCAGGGTGCGCTCGAGGGTTTCGGCGCCCGCGAGGTTGAGGGGCGCGCTGATCTTGTTGCTGGTGATCTCCGCCGGCAGGCCGCGGAAGGTGAGCGTCACCGGCTGGCCGCCGTTCACCTGCAGCTCCAGCGTGGACGCGTCGGCCACGGCAAAGGGCGCGGGGAGGGTGGACGCCACGCGCGCGGCGGAGGCCGCCTTTTGCCCGCCCACGCGGACGAACGAGCCCGGGTACGCCTTGGCGAGCGTCTCGGCCGAGGCGGGCTGGTAGATCTTGCGCAGGCTCAGCCGCCCGTTGCCGGCCTGGCCGGGAAAGCGGGCCACGAAGCGCGCCGTGCGCAGGTTGTTGCCGGCGCCGGCGCTCAGCACGGCGCGCGAGCGGGCGCGGCCGTCGTTCCACTCGCCGTTGCCCGTCTGTCCGTCGCCGGCGGCCAGCGGGGTAAAGACGCGGGCCACGTACAGCCGGGCGCCGCCCTCGTTGAAGTAGGCGCGGACGGCGTGGGCCAGGTAGTTCTCCCGGCCGTCCACGGGGCCAAAGCCGCCGTAGATGCGCTCGAAGTCGGCGTAGCTGGTCACCAGCTCCGGCGTGTTGGAGGGCAGCGCGTCGCCGTCCGACGCCCGGCCCGCCGCCGCGGTGGGCCCCCGCCGCGTGGGCCCCACGAAGGCGGTGGTGCTGGTGCTCACGCCCTCGATGGACTTGGCGCGGAAGCTGGTCTCTTCCACGTACACGCCCGGTGCGAGGTATTCCGCCATGGCTCCGTCTCCTTTCCCTGTGCGAGTGGGGGGCGGCCCGCGCGCTGCGGTCCCGTGACCCCGTGTCATCGGCCCGCGCGGCCGCCCCGGCCGCGCCCATTCCACCGCCCATCCCCGCGACGGCGTTCCTTCTCCCGCGTCCGATCATCCGCCACGGACGATCAGCATCGATCCCGGAATTTCCGACGCTGCAGCCGTGTCCAGCCGCGGCAGCCATCGTCGATCCCGCTATTCCCTATTCCCTGTTCCCTGCCGTTACATCCTCAGCGTCGCGTGCCGGCCGGAGGCCAGCTTGACCGTCGCCGTTTTCGTGGCCTTCTTGAGCTTTCCCAGCGCGTCCGGGTCCGGCGGACCGGCGCCGGCCTGCCAGAACAGGTCGACGCGCGCCTCCACCTCCGTGGCCAGCACGCTTCCCTGCTCCTCTTCCCACGTGGTGACGGGGATGCCGGCCACGGCGATCAATCCCTCGCCGCGTGCGTCCGTCATCCCCTGCCCCAGCACCGTGGTGGGCGACGCCTTGCGGACCACGCGCAGCAGCGCGCCGGCCAGGGGCCCGTCCGCGCCCAATGCGCTCACCCGAAGCACGGCCCAGTTGGGCGACACGGCGGCGGCGGGGGACGGGAACAGGTCCACCTCCACGGGCTGAAAGAGCGAGTCCGGCTTGTCCGCCTTGAGCGGGTCCGGGTTGCGCGGCAGCGCGAGCGAGACGACGCGCGGCAGATAGCGCCCGGCGGGATCGGCCACGCGCACGCCCAGCGCGACGGAGCCCAACGCGGGCGCGGCCGGCGGCGCGGCGAAGCTCGCCGTGTGCGCCTCCAGCCCGGGCGCGCCGGCCAGGATCCACCAGCCGCGCCGGTTGCGGATCCAGCGTGCGCCCGCCGCGCGCACGTCCAGCGGGGCGGCCACCGTGGCGCCCGTGACGGCGTCGCGAAAGCGGAGGGCCGCCAGGACGCGCCGGTCGATCGTCTCCGCGCTCACCGCACGCGCTCCGGCGCGCCGACGGCGATCCGCGTGGCCACGACGGGCGCGAAATCCGGCTCCGCGTCGGGATCGATCCGCACCACGCGGACGACGTACGACACGCTGATGCGGTAGCCCGGCTCCACGGCGTCCCAGATGCGCATCATCTCCTCGATGCCCATCTCCGCAGGGAGCACCTGCAGCCGGTCGTCGGGCCCCCATCCGCCCTCGGGCGAGAGGGTGCTGGCGTCGAGGACGGGGTTGCGGTGCAGGCGGTCCATGGCCCAGGTGATGAGCGTGTGCTCCGCGAGCGCGTTGTCGGCCCAGGCGGTGAGGAGAAAGTGCAAGTCCAGGTGCAGGGGCGGCGGCCGGTGCGCGTGGTCGGCGCGGCGCGGGGCGTTGCGCAGGTGCTCGTTGTGCGACACGCGGTACAGCCACAGCGACAGGGCGGGCCCGCGCTCGTCCTTGGTCCCCATCTCGCCGCTGGACAGCAGCACGAACTCGCACTCGGTCACGTCGCGCAGGTCGCGCGGGTACGAGTTCCGCAGCCAGGTCACCAGCGAATGGCCCACCGAGTGGACCGCGTGCACGTTGGGCATTCAGCGACGCTCGGGCGGAGCCATGGATGGAGGCACGGATTCCGTGGACTGCTGCAACGGATCGAACGGATTGAACGGCTGGTTTGGGCGTGTCCCCGGCAGGCCGGGGCCGGGCTGCGTGCGCCGTCCCACTCCGGGCTCTCGGCCCTGCGGGCGCGCATCCCTCACGCAACCGCGACTGCGTCGCGGTTCTTTCCCGCTATTCCCTATTCCCTATTCCCTGCTCCTCGACCGCCCGCCGCAGCGCCGGCCCCACGCCGTTCCACCCGCGAAAGTACGCCGTCTCTCCGCCGGGCACGGACTTGAGCTCGCCCCGCCACTCCCCGGCGTCGCCGCCGGGTCCGGGCTCCAGCCACACGCGCAGGATGAACGTCTGGGACGTGGGCGGCTGGGCGGGCATCCGGACCCGTGCGGAAGGGGTGAGGGCCGTCAAACGGAACAGGCCGCAACCTCGGGGTTGCGGCCTGTATGGTGATCCGCGGGCGCCGCAGGGGCGTCTCCGGCGCGTCTCTCCGTGCCGGCGCCGCTCAGGCGGGTTGAGACGCGGGGCCCGACAGCGCCCGCGCCCGCTCCACGTCGCGGATGACGATGCGCACCTGCTCGCCCGTCTCGTCCAGCCACTGCGCCGCCGCGCGCAGCCGGGTGAGCACCTCGTCCATGGCCGCGGGCGTCGCCTGCGAGGGCACCGCCGGCGCGCGCGCGGCCGAGGGCGCCTCCACGCCCCGCGCTTCCGCCGCCAGGGCCAGCGTCTCGGCGCAGGGCTCCACCTCCAGCTCCTGGCGCAGCAGGCGGGCGCAGGTGTCGAACTGGCGCAGGGCGCCGGCCCGGTCGCCCAGGGCCAGGTTGCAGCGGATGACGGCGCGGTGCACGTGCTCGCGCAGCGGGTCGTTGGCCAGCAGGCGCTGGGCGTACGCCGCCGCCTCCGTCCACTCGCCGCGCGCGTCGTGGTGGCGGATCAGCCGGTCCAGGGCGTCCAGGTAGCGCAGGCGCAGCCGCTCGCGCTCAAAGATCACCCAGTCGTCGTACACGCCTTCCAGCAGGTCGCCGCGGTACAGCTCCACGGCGTGGCGAAGCAGGCGGGCCTGCGCCTCGCCGGGCTCGCCCGTGCCGGCCTGGTCCAGCGTCTCCTCGAACTCGTGGATGTCCAGCCAGTGGTCCACGCTGCTGGCCAGCGACACCTCGTCCTGGCTCACGGCCAGGCACGAGCCGGGCTCCACGCCGGCCGGCTCCAGCACCGTGCGGATGCGCCAGATGTCCGTGCGCAGGTTCTTGCGCGCCACGCTCTCGGGAGATTCGCCCCAGAAGCGCCCCACGAGCGTGCTGCGCGAGTGGCTGCGCCCGTGGTTCAGGGCCAGGAACGCGAACAGGCCGCGGGACTTTTGCGTGGGAAACCCGGGAAGCGGCTGCTCGCCGCGATATACGTTCAGGCCGCCGAGGAGGTGAATCCGCAGCGGCTGGGTCTGCGGGCGGTAGATCATGAGTCTGATCCTGCGAGGTCGGATGGATGTGCCGCGGCGGGAGCGTCTCGGGAGCGCCACACCGGCCGAGGCAGGTGGCCCGCCGGAGGGCAAGGCCGGTGCCCCCGGTGGCGGAAAGGGTGCGGATCTCCGCAACGCCGCATCCCCAGCGCAGATGCGCGGCGCCGCCCCCATCGCGTGTTTGTGTGTCAGAAAACGATACGGACGAATTTCTGTCCCACCCGTGCCCCCGAATGGGGCGCGGGTGACGCACGCCTGCCACATCGCCCGTGTGCTCCTAATCCAGATCCGTGCTTTCGCCTCATCTTTCATCAACAATTCTGCCCCACAAAGCCGTAGCAGAGAACAAAAACCAACAGAAAATATCTCACGCAGAGGGAGCAGAGGCAGCAGAGTACTTCATTCCGTGCCGAAATGGGTACTCTGCTGCCCCTGCTCCCTCTGCGTGAAAAGCAGTTCC
>NZ_DASURI010000938.1:0-9979 GCF_036280135.1 Longimicrobium sp. | reverse complement strand
AACATCATACCGTAGCGGCGGCGATCAGGATTGAACAAATCCCAGGACCAAGACTCCTGATGCTGGTAGCGGGCGATAACGATCTCGCAGTGTCCGCTCGACCGTCGAATGATCTGTGACCCACGACGCCCAAAGCGTACGGAACGCACGTCAAATCGGATTGAAGACGTAACGGTAGCGTCGAACTCTGACTGAAGTTGAGCGTATTGACCCGACCCACTCAGTGCGTTCGTATTGCTGGGATTTCGCACGCAGCCATCAGCGTCCCAATTAATCTGCATGTGGTAGGCGCGCTCGATTTCAAGCCGCATAGCTCGCGTTTGCGCACATACATAGAGTCCATAGGGATCAGCATAGCTCACCGGATCTCCCGCCGCGAAGCCGTACGCGTTCATTCCGCCGGCGAGGCCGATGGGGTGCGTCTGGGTGAACTGGCCCGTCGCCGGGTCGTAGTAGCGGTTGCGCATGTACATCTGCCCGCTCGCGTCCCGCATCCCGTCCACCAGGCCGCCGTACCAGCCGACGATGTCCGGTCCGCCCTCGCCCCAGGCGTGCGACGCCGAAGTATTCCACCCCGGCCACGCGATCAGGAGGCAGCCGGTCTGTCCGCCCTGCTGGCAGTCGCGCACGAGCCCCGTCGTGGCCGACGTGCCGGCGTGGAACTGACCCCGCCACGTATCGCGCGGCACCACGCTCTCCGCGCCCTCCTTGGTGATGAGCAGCGGCTTGTCGCTCCCGCCCGCGTGGAAGTAGCTCACGCGGCCGCAGAAGTCGCCACCCGCGCTCGTCGACTCCAGGTCCGAGGCGCCGCTCGTCATGTTGTTGCCGCCCGGCACGCGCAACTCCCAGTGCGGCTGGTCGGCCCAGACGAAGCGTCAGTATAGGAGCAACAGAAAGCGCGGTGAGACCTGTCTCTCCGCGCCTTGTTCCAGGTATGTACCTCACGCGCAACCTGGGTAGCTTTGGTCTCACCAGACGCTCCACCTATACTTCTCGCAAGTGTGCATGCCCAGTTCCTCTACCACGTCTCGGCGCACTCCCCGCGTGGAAGCACGATTAGTGGGGCTGCTCGGGCTCCGCACGGTCAATGAATCCCATTCATTCCAACGTGCGATCCATTCCGGATGACGGGAAGCCGCTCCACGGAGAAGACCTCCGGCGCGTCGTCGGCCGTTTTGATCGGCAGTTTTCTTCCCATGTCTAAGTGCAGTTGTCCAAACCGGAGGCCGGACGCATACCGATCGAGCACTGAGCGCGTAAAGGCGCTGTTCATCCCGGCAGGTCCTCTGTTCTTCGCGCATGCTGCGGCCACAGTGCAGAAAGTAGAGTCTGCCTCGTACCTCCCCAACTCGTAATCACGGGAAGGCTGTCGTTGCGCGCTACCATGTCGTCGGCTGTGCACAACTGGTGATCCGGTCCTGGCGCACGAAGTTCATAGCCTTCATCTGAAGTGCGGGTATACCTAATAGAGCTTCCCCAACCATCGATATTGATCTTAATCCCAGGAGCATCGTTGGAGCTGAACTCCTCGATAGTGTCTGGGAGTCGCCCATTCTGCGAGCGGAAACGGCGTAATTCATATCGAAGGGCGTACATGTGGTTGTACGTACGCATGGTGGGATCACGTTCGATCATCCGTTCAGTGTCAATAATCCCGCCCGCCGACGCAACAGGTACGCCGCCGAGCATGGAATCTGCCGTGGCCCCGTAGACCTCACCGGGTCGGCGACCGCATTGCACAAATCCTGAATCCACTCGCTGTTGCTGAGAACAAGCGAATAGGCTAGACAAAAACAGTGTAAAGAAGCCATAGCCTGAGCGATACATAAGCACCTGCCTCCCAGGGTTAGTGTTCACAGTAGCTCGTTATGGTTCGGTCAACCACTCAAAACGCATAAGCCTCAGCGTCGGCCTCCATAGACTCTCGAAGCACATCATAATATCCGCCCTCAAGGGCCCGCCGAACTTCGCGGAAGGTTCGCTGTCCCTTATGCCGTACTTCATGCGCTGCGGTAAGCGCAACGTGAACTTCGGGCTGCCGAAGAATGGTGCCTTCTGCAAATACGATGGGAGGACTCGCTCCAAAAGGAACGTATGCCCAGTCGCCAGTTGAAGCGGAAACCTGAACTCGGACGAGCCCTGCATTTAGATCGCGAAGAAAAGCTGTGCGTGTGCCTTCCGCGAAACGGGTCCTTGCGATGCAGGTAAGACGTTCACGCTCCTCCAGAGTGAGTGCACGAGTACTATCCTGAGGCGGATCGTGGTCAGCACACAACCCATACGGATCCGAGTAGCTCACCGGGTCCCCCGCCGCGAACCCGTAGGCGTTCAGCCCTCCCGCGAGGCCGATGGGGTCGGTCTGGGTGAACTGGCCCGTGGCGGGGTCGTAGTAGCGGTTGCGCATGTACATCTGCCCGCTCGCATCGCGCATCCCGTCCACCAGGCCGCCGTACCACACATCGATGTCCGGCGCCTCTTCGCCTCCCCATGCGTGCGACGCCGTCGTCTTCCAGCCGGGCCAGGCGATCAGCAGGCAGCCGGTGTGCACTCCCACCGGGCAGTTGCGCGATGCACCCGTCCTCGGCGACGTGCCGGCGTGGAACTGGCCACGCCACGTGTCGCGCGGGACGACGCTCTCCACGCCCTCCCTGGTGATGAGCAGGGGCTTGTCAATGCCGCCCGCGTGAAAGTAGCTCACCCGGCCGTACATGTCACCGCTGGCGTTCGTCGCGTCCAGCCCCGAGCTCCCCGCCACCACGTTGTTCCCGCCCGGCACCCGCAGCTCCCACAGCAGCTGGTCGCCCGCCCACACGAAGCGCGTAAGCGTGCTCTCGCAGCCCGTGCCCGTGTTGAAGCACACGCTATCACGACGCGTGCACTCCATACTCCCCCCCTCTAAGTTGTGCGTGAGTGCGAGAGTCGATTCCGGCCTACAGATCCACACTGGACGCGCAGCCAGTAATCAATACCAGATCAGCGATTGTGTTGGAGGGTAACAGCCTAAGGTTCTCTGCGGTCCAAGTTGCACGATGGTCGTGATCTCCTGGAAGGTGGGTGAGTCGAAAGCTCAAGCCGCAGTGCTCTGGAATCCTTGCGTATAGCAACCCATCGCCTTCGATTGCGGTTACCTGTTCACTCTTAAGGAGTTGTGGCAACGTTACGCCTACTCCCAAGGAATCCGTAGTTCTGAATTTCCTTCCGGTGATCTCAATCCGCCAAATGCGGTTATTGTCCGTAAGCACGCGGACAGGTTCTGTATGCACCTCCACCAGTAGTAGGTGTTGCTGCGTTGCTTCAGCATCAGCCTCAAAGGTATCCGCGAGAACTTTACAGTTCTCTCGAACTACTTCGACCGAACCCCCGATCTGCAGGACTCCTATTCCTGTACTGGTAAGGTGCGTCGAATCCGATACACCGCAGCCCAGTTGTTCAATGCGATCTTCGGCGGACGTGGACGCCTCACGTTCATCACTCGACGGTTCCTCGCGCCCACTCGCACTACACGCGCTTATAAGAAAGGTTAAGACAGCGCACCTGCACCAATGACTCTTCATCGTTTAGCGCTTTCGTGTCTAGGGGATTGGATAGGCGCCACCAGATGTACGCACTGGCTCGCCACGGCGGTCGCGCCCAGGTCCGAAAACATGCGCCGGCTGGAGGGGAACATACCGTGTGCTTTCTTCGCGGGGCTGTTCGAACAGATCTGGTCCATCCCCAAGATCGACGTGTGAGTGCTCGGGAAGCTTGGCCCCAGGCCCGTGGTAGAGTAGACGGACACCGGCTTCCTGCCTCACGCTGCTAGTATAAAGAGCCCGCACTGTTTCCTTTTTTGTACCATCCTTGAAGATCAAGTCTGCAGCTTGCCCTCGTGTGTGGAAACTACTGCGTGCTCCCCCTGCCTGCGCGTTCCGAGCTGCATCACGATCGCCGCTGTAGACCATAACCGTGCGATTCTGTTCCGCCGCGAAATCGTCAAGGAATCGGCGTAGTTTTGGACTACTGACTGTTACACCGGCCGCGTATTCGGCGCGGCATGGTATCCCGTCTTTCTCGATAGGGCAGAGGCCATACGGATCCGAGTAGCTCACCGGGTCGCCCGCGGCAAACCCGTACGCGTTCAGGCCACCCGCGAGACCGATGGGGTCCGTCTGGGTGAACTGGCCCGTCGCGGGGTCGTAGTAGCGGTTGCGCATGTACATCTGGCCGCTCGCGTCACGCATCCCGTCCACCAGGCCGCCGTACCACACGTCGATATCCGGTGCCTCTTCGCCTCCCCACGCGTGCGTCGCCGTCGTACGCCACCCCGGCCACGCGATCAGCAGGCAGCCGGTCTGGCCACCCTGCTGGCAATCGCGCACGAGGCCCGTCGTCGGTGACGTGCCCGCGTGGAACTGGCCACGCCACGTGTCGCGCGGGACCACGCTCTCCGCGCCCTCCTTGGTGATCAGCAGCGGCTTGTCGATCCCGCCCGCGTGAAAGTAGCTCACGCGGCCGTACATGGCGCCGCTGGCGCTCGTGGCGTCCAGCCCCGAGGGCCCCACCTGCACGTCGTTGCCGCCCGGCACCCGCAGCTCCCACAGCAGCTGGTCGCCGGCCCAGACGAAGCGCGTGAGCGTGCTCTCGCACCCGTAGCTCGACGTGGAGCACACCGTGTCGCGCCGCGTGCGCTCCATGATGCGCCGCCCCAGCGGGTCGTACCGGTACTCCGCGTACGAGCCGTTGTACGTGTACGGGTACGTCTGATCGTGCACCTGCACCACGCGTACCGTGTTGTCCGCGCCGTAGAAGTTGCGCGTGATCGTCTGGTGCGCGATGCCGATGCCGTTGGGCGTGATGTTGCCCCCCATGCCGCCGCCGCTTCCCACGTTGCCGTACTGGTGCTGGATGCCCCAGGTCACGTTGCCGGCGTTGTCGTAGTAGCGCAGCGTGCTGTCGGGCCGGAAGCTGGCGCTGGGCGGGTTGGTGGGCGCTACCTTGCTGATGTTGCCGATGCGCCCCCGGCCCGGCTGGTACGCGTTGCTGTAGACGATGGGATCGTAGGCGCCGTCCACCCAGCGGCTGCTCTGCGCCTGGTTGCCCATGGCGTCCACCACGAAGGTTTCCGTGACCCCCGCGAAATTGGTCACGTTGCCCCAGTCAGTGCCCAGCAGGTTGCCCAGCCCGGAGTACCAGTTGCGGAAGTGCGTGGCCTGGCTTCCCGCCTTGCCGTTGATGTACGTCACCTTGCCGCGCGCGTCGTACGCGAACGTGTCCGCGGACAGCACGGCGTACGAGGCGGCGGTGGAAAGGCTGTCCAGGCGCGCGAACCGCCGGCCGTCCGCGTCGTACGTCGTCCGCTCGGCGCCGCCGCCGGGGTAGCCCAGGCGCACGGGCCGGCCCAGCAGGTCGTACGCGAAGCTGTAGGCGTGGCCTTGGCGGCTGCGGGCGTAGACCATGGCGCCCGTCGTGGCGTCATAGGCAAAGCTGTCCGCCTGCGCCGTGCCCGTCAGGTTCGTGGGGTGCTGCAGGGCACGCAGCCGGCCCACGGCGTCGTAGCGGTACTCCAGCCCGAACGCGTGCGTGGCGTAGTCCATCCCGGCGTACGCGCGCATGTAGGTGCTGTCCGTGCGCAGCGCGCCGCCGGGGTAGTACGAGCGGACCACCTTTGCGTCCAGGTTCTCGGCGTAAACCTGGTTGCCCAGCCCGTCGTAGCGGTAGTAGTAGTTCTCGGCCGGCGCCGCGAAGCCGCCCCCCGTGCCGGTGGAGTAGTAGGGAAAGCGGGGGCAGCTGGACCACAGCGGCGGGCACCCGGCGGCGTCCGTGGCCGCGGGCACCCCGCGGCGCACCAGCCGGCCCAGCACGTCGTACTCCATGCTGATGGTGTGTCCGCGCGGCGTGGTGGTCGAGGTGACGTTCCCCGCCGGGTCGTACACGAAGCTCTCCGCGCCCACGCCGCTCTTCTTGCGCGTGAGCATGCGCCCGGCGCGGTCGTACGTCATGGAGTCGCGCAGCACGCCCGCCGTTGCCACGTCCGGGGTGGACCAGCGGTTCACGATCCGCGCGCGCCCCATGGCGTCGAACTGCGTCTCTACCCGCAGCGTCTCCGTGGGCGAGGTGCGCGCCGGCACCCGACCGTCCGCGCTGGCCGGCAGCGCCACCGGCCGGCCCACTGCCTCCGTCCACGCCACCCGGCCCATCAGGTCGTAGCCCGTGCGCGCGCGGGTGCCGTTGCCCTGCAGCTCCAGCTCCGTGTCGGCGCTGTCGGCCCGCACGGGGGTGATGACCAGCGTGTCGCGGCCGTATTGGTCGCGGTAGTGGTGCGTCAGGAAGCCCAGCGGCGTGCGGGTAAAGCGCAGGTTGCTGGAGGCGTCGTAGCCCAGCGAGTCGGCCCCGCCCCCGCCCGCCGCGCCCGTCACGGGGTGCGGGTAGCGCACGCGGGCCAGCAGCCCGCGGTCCACCCCCGTCGTGTGGTAGTCGTAGTACACGCGGCGGGTGGAGCTTCCCTGCTGCTGCCACAGCAGGTTGCCCGTCTGCGGGTCGTACGCCATGGACGTCTGCCCCACGCCGGGCGCCGTGACGGTGGCCGGCGAGTCCCACAGGTTGTCGTAGGTGTACCGCGTCGTGAGGTTCTGCCCGTCGCCCAGCGGGTTTACCACCGTGGTGCTGTCCACCCGCCCGCGGAAGTCGTACCCGGCCGTGGACTTGACCACCAGGCTGTCGCCCCGCGCGTTGGGCCCGCGCACCTCCGTCACGAGCGAGGGATACGTCGCGTTCCCCCGTACGAGCACCGTCTCGCCGCCCAAGGCGTCGCGGATGCGCCGCGGCGCGCCCCGGCTCGTCACCCAGATCCGCGTCTCGTCCGCCACGTCCGCGCGCGGCCCGTTGATCAGCGTGTACCCCTCCGACACCAGGACCGACGAGAGCGTCGTGCTCCCGGGGTTCACCCCCCGGCCCTCGGCGGCCGTGAACAGGGTGGTGATGGACTGCGTGCCGTTCAGCGCCAGGGCCACGCCGTTCATCCTGCCCGCCGCGTCGTAGCCGAACGTGACCGCGGTGGTGTCGCGCGACGTGCGCGAAGTGATGCGGTTGGGGTTGTTGGGGTCCCCGTAGCCAAACTGCGTCTTGAGCCCGTCGGGGTCCGTGATGGCGGTGACGCGCCCGCCGCTGTTCGTGAGCGTGATTCCCGGCTGCGGCACGCCGTTGATCTGCAGCTGTACGCCGGTGAGGTATCCGCCCGTGTACGAGAAGCTGAAGCCCCGCGCGACGCCGTCCCGGCGCGGCACGCTCACGTACAGCAGCCGCGTGCTGCTGCCGTCGTAGCTGAAGTGCGTGGTGTCGTTCAGCCGGCTCACCGTCCGGACGTGACGGCCCTCTCCGTCGTAGTGGATCTCGCCGCCGCCCTGCAGCTTGCGCTTGTACTGCGCGCCCGTGGGCAGCCACTCCAGGATGAGCGTGTCGGGCCGGCCGCCGGGGTTCTGCGCGACCCACATGTACCCCGAGACCACCTCTTCGAGCACGCGCGTGCTGCCGTCGCCCGTGCGCAGCATGCTGCGGTTGTTGCCGTTGGGGCACCCCACGCAGGAGAGCTGCTCCAGCCCCGCCAGCCACCATCCTGCCCCAAAGGCGCTGCCGATGCGGTTCACCAGCGCGATCTCGCCCTGCACCTGCGTGGAGTGCTGCACCCCGCCGCCGTAGACGGCCGTCACCTGCAGGGTGTAGCCCTTGAGCCACCACCCGTCGCTGCGCCCGTCCCACTGCACGCCGATGCGCCGCGTCATCCCCGGCCACCAGTCGCTCCCCGTGAACGTGCGCGTGTAGACCACCCCGCTGGCCGTCGTTACCGTCGCCACCACCTGCTGGGGAGGCGATACGCCCTCCGGCAGCGTCACGTCGGCGTACACCGTGGGGTACGGCTGCGCGTGCTGGCTGTTGTACAGCAGCACGGGCGCGCGTCCCCTGCCCAGCGTGGCCATCCCCGGGACGCCGTGCGCCAGCCGCAGGTCGCCGCACTCGTACGCCGCCCCCGCCCCGGCCGACACCGTCACGCACTCGTCGCGCGAGATGGTGCCGGTGGAGTTCAGGTCCACGAGCGCCACGGTCATGGTGCTGGGAACGCCGCCCCAGTTGCGTACGTCCAGCTCCACCCATCCCATGTCGGCCACCGACGGCACGGTTGCGTGCCGGGCCCGCAGCTCCACGGAGACGCTGCTGCCCGCCGCGTTGTACCCGTGCCCCACCGTCACCGTGGTGCTCGCGCCCGGGTTGAGCGTCACGCTGGGAGACGAGAGGGTGCACGACGACACCGCCGCGCCCGAGTACACCTCCCGGCAGACGGCCTGCAGCGTGAACGTGGCGCTCGCCGGGCCCGTGTTCTGGATGGTGAACGTCTGCGACGCCGGGTTGCCGCGCGCCACGTACGACACGCCGCCGTCCGGGCTTACCGACACCCCCGGGACGCCGTACGCGTACGTCGTCTCCACCGTCCGGCACAGGGGACCCAGGTCGCACATCTGCACGCGCAGGGTGTTGGTCCCCGGCTTGAGCTGGATGGTGCCACGCGCGGTCGCCTTGGGCGTGCTCGATCCCGGCGTGGGCGTGTACTGGAACGCGGAGGTGACGACTGTGTCGTTCAGCGTCACCCGCAGCGAGTCGGGCCGGAGCGAGTAGCCGTCCCCCATGGAGATCAGCACCGGGATGGACGGCTGCGAGTACGTGCCGCTCGCCGGCGACACGCTCACGTTGGGCGGAAACTCGTCGCCCGTTCCCCCGCACGGGTCCTCCGTGCACGACGGCTGTGCCGCCGCCGTCCCCGCCGACAGGACCAGCGCCAGCAGCAGGCCGGCCGCGTGCAGCAGCATCCTCGCCGCACCGGAGTGCCGAAACGAAGAAGCCGTGTAACGCAGAGTGTTGCAAAGGGTGCGGCAGAGACGACGCGACATGGGGAACCGGGTGGGTCGAAGGGGCCGGCGGGAGGTGAAGACGGGTGTCGATCCGCGGGAGCTCGGACAGCTACAACGCGCCGGCGCGGTGCATCCTGACGGCGGGGGCCGCGTGGATCGAATCCGTTCGTAATGTCAGGATAAGGAAGCAGGGTCCGCCCGCTCAACCCCGCGCGTGAAAGCGGCCCTGGCGCTCGGACAGGGTGCGCGGCGAGCCCGGCGCGCGCGGTGTGCACCGATCCGGCGTCGGTTGAACGACTTGCCGGATCGGGTTAGATTGCGGGCCGACTTCCGTCCGCACCCCCGCCGAAGTTCCCGGGATGTCCTCCACCGAAGTGCCGCTCGCCGAAGGCCTCACGCGCGAGTTCCTGCTGCACCACCGCCTGTGCCCCAGCGAGCTGGGCCCGGACGGCACGCTGCGCGTGGCCGCCGCCGAGGGCGCGCTGCTGGACGCGGTGGACGAGCTGGCGTTCGCCTACGGCCGGCCCGTGGAGGTGCTGCCCGCGCCCGCCGCCGAGGTGGAGCGGATGATCGAGCGGCTCAGCACCCGCGCGGAGCGGCTCATCGAGCTGGCGCAGGTGCACGGCGACGACGACCTGGCCACGGACGTGCGCGACCTGGCCAACCAGCCGCCCGTCATCCGCTACGTGAACCTGCTGGTGCGCGACGCCTACGACGCGGGGGCCAGCGACATCCACCTGGAGGCGGACCGCAGCGGGCTTTCCGCCCGGTTCCGCATGGACGGCGTGCTGGCCCCCGCGCCCGAGGCGCCGGCGGAGCTGCACCAGGCCATCGTCAGCCGCATCAAGCTGCTGGCGGAGCTGGACATCAGCGAGCGGCGCCGGCCCCAGGACGGCCGCATCCGCGTGCGCCTGGAGTCGCGCGAGCTGGACCTGCGCGTGAGCACGGTGCCCACCATGTTCGGCGAGAGCGTCGTCCTCCGTCTCCTCGATCGCGGCGGCCGCCCCGTGCAGCTGCGCGAGCTGGGGATGCCGCGCGACGTGCTGGCCGGCGTGGAGGCCCTGGCGAAGAAGCCGTACGGGATGATCCTCGTCACGGGG
>NZ_DASURI010000937.1:0-5925 GCF_036280135.1 Longimicrobium sp. | reverse complement strand
CACGGGTGATCGCGCGCATGTACTTCGGGGAGAGGTACCGCTTCGCAGACGTCGCGCGCGTGCTGGGCACGGATCACCAGGCGCTCCTGCGGCGCATCGACACGCTGCGCCCCCTCCTGCGCAGGAACCTCGAGGGTGAGGGGCTTCCCCCGGAACTCGTGTCCAGGCTGCTGGAGCGGACAGAGCCCGTCGGCGCGGACGGTTTCGTCCTCGCGAAGGGGCTCACTTCGGGCGAAACGATCCTCTACCGCGTGCAGGAAGCGCCCGACAAGGTGTACAGCCTCTCCCCGCGCGAGTTCGAGGAGCTCGTCGCCGAGCTGCTTCACAGGCAGGGCTTCCAGGTCACGCTCACCCCGCCCTCCAGGGACGGGGGGTTCGACATGTACGCCGTGCGCAAGGACAGCCTGGTCGAGACCCTGTACCTGGTGGAATGCAAGCGGTACGCACGAACCAACCGGGTCGGCGTGGAGATCGTGCGCGCGCTGATGGGCGTAGTGGATACGGAACGGGCGAACGCGGGAATCATCGTCACCACGTCGACCTTTACCCAGGGAGCGAGGGAGTTTCAGCGCAGGCTGCAGAACGTGCTCTCGCTGCGCGACAACCGGTACCTGTATGACTGGCTGATGCTGTCCCGCGTCCCCCTGTCGGAGGCCGCCGGATAAGCCCGCGGCCGGATACGATCCGCGGCCGGGGGCGCCGGCCGGCGGACACGGAGCTGGATCCCGCCATCGCGCGGCTCATCCGCGAACTGGCGCCGCAGGTGCTGGGCGCCGTGGCCCGGCGGCACGGCGACTTCGACGCGGCCGAGGACGCCGTGCAGGAGGCGCTGCTGGCCGCCGCCACGCAGTGGCCCGCGCAGGGCATTCCCCAGAACCCGCGCGGGTGGCTGTACCACGTGGCCCTGCGCCGCATCACCGACCACCTGCGCAGCGAGATGGCCCGCCGCCGCCGCGAGGACGCCGTGGCCAGCCAGGTGTGGGCGGAGTGGGCGTTCGTCCCGCCGCCGGAGACGGACGTGGGCGTGAACGGCGACGACACGCTCACCCTCCTCTTCATGTGCTGCCACCCCGCCCTCACGCCGGCCTCCGCCATCGCGCTCACGCTGCGTGCCGTGGGCGGCCTGACGACGGCGGAGATCGCCAGCGCGTTCCTCGTCCCCGAGGCCACCATGGCGCAGCGGATCAGCCGCGCCAAGGCCAGCATCAAGCAGTCGAAGGTGCCGTTCAGCATGCCGGCCGCGGCGGAGCGGGCGGGGCGGCTAACGTCCGTGCTGCACGTGCTCTACCTGGTCTTCAACGAGGGATACGCCAGCAGCAGCGGGACGCGGCTGCAGCGCGCGGACCTGAGCAGCGAGGCCATCCGCCTGGCCCGCACGCTCCGCGCGCTGCTCCCCGACGACGCCGAGGTGGCCGGCCTGCTGGCGCTCATGCTGCTGACGGACGCCCGCCGCGCCGCCCGCGCGGGTCCGTCCGGCGAGCTCATCCCCCTGGACGAGCAGGATCGCGCGCGCTGGGATTCCGCGCTGATCGCGGAAGGCGCCGCGCTGGTAGAGCACGCGTTCAGCCGGGGCAGCGCGGGCGCGTACACGCTCCAGGCCGCCATTGCCGCCCTGCACGACGAGGCGCCCCGCGCGGACGACACCGACTGGCCGCAGATCCTGGCCCTTTACGGCGTGCTGGAGCGGATCTCGGACAACCCCGTCGTCTCGCTCAACCGCGCCATCGCGGCGGCCATGGTGCACGGACCCGCCGTGGGCCTGGAGCAGCTGCGCGTGCTGGATGCCGATCCACGGCTGCGCGGCCACTACCGGCTGGACGCCGTCCGCGGGCACCTGCACGAGCGCCTGGGCGACCACGAGCGCGCCGTCGCCCACTACCGCGCGGCGGCCGAGCGTACGGCCAGCCTCCCCGAGCGCGACTACCTCACCCTCAAGGCCGCCCGCCTGGCCGCCGCCCCTCCCACGGAATCGCCGCGGTAGGCGGATTCCGCGCGCCGCCTCGCTTCGATCGAGGCCCCGCACTGTCCACCGGTGCGGGGCCTCGTCGCGATCCGGAAAAGCAGTTGTTTCCTGAGGGACCCTCATGGACTCGACCGCGCCGGATGCGTGCGGCCCCGAAGGATCTTCCCGACCTGGCAGGGACCCAGTCCTGCGGCGAAGTCCCTGCCCCGCGAAGGAGATCCTTCGGTCGTGCCCATCGTCTCGTGAACGGGCAACTTCCGCGCAGGCGCTCCCTCAGGAAATCAACTCCGATGCGCAGTGTCAGCGCGGATTCGGTATTACGGACGCGATCGGGTGATCCGGTTCGCCGGATCCGCCGCTGCGGGGCACGCATCCACCCCACGCTGTCTTTCATCCTCCAGCGACGGCGGATGATGCTCCTCGCTAGAAACCGCGATGCGCCTCGCCTTGGCTCGGCGAGATCGCCTCGCGCGACCGGCATCCCGCGGATGTGCATCCCGCCGATCCCCGCACCGTCGTATCCGTGGCGCCTTCTACCCGTTTTTCTCACCCCACGGCGGATGCCATCCACCCCATAAACGCATGGAGTCGCCCCCGTTCGCTGGACCCTTCCGGAACGCCGCGCGAGAGTTCCTTCCGATCGCCGTGCTCGACGACGCGATCCGCACCGGACCGATCCCGCACCGGAGTCTCCCTCAGGCGAACCATGAAGAAGCCATCCCTCCGCCCGCTCTCCACGCCCGCCCCTCGCCCCCGCGACACCGAATCCGGCTACTTCGGATCCGGGAACGCGCCCCGCCGCACCGCCTGAGGACGGATGCACCGGCAGTGGGCGCGGGATACCCCCTCCTCTGTCCCCCGCCCACTGCCGGGCGCGCACGCGAAGGCGTAGATTGAAAGGCCATCCCCCGCCCCTTCGCCGCGCCTCCTCCACCCCATGACCCCACCCACGGACGCCCTCGCCGGGTTCCCCGATCCGGGGAAGGGGACGCTCGCCGGCCGCCTGCGCCTGCTGCGCATCCTCCTGCTGCGGCGCGACCTGCTGCTCCCCGTCGCCGCGCTGTGGGCCGCGCTGCTGGTGGTGTGGATGGCCGCGTACGCCCATCCCCTCGGCGGATTTGTCCCCGGGCCCGTGCTGGGGCAGGCGAGCTTCGAGGCCGCCAGCTGGATGGTGATGGCCGTCATCGGCGTGCCCGCGGGGTGGCTGCTGCCCACCGGGCGCCGCGCCCGCCCCCTGCAGGTCGCCGGCTTCCTGGCCGTCTCGCTGCTGCTCGTGGCCATCCGCGTGGAAGCCATCCGCCAGGTCGTCCCCTACCTGGGCAAGGCCGCCACCCCGCCGTTCCTGACGACGTTCATCTTCTACCTCCCGCGCAGCCTGTTCGTGGCCACCAGCTTCGTGGGCTGCGGGTTCGCCATGCGGATGATCCTGCAGGAGCAGGCCCAGCGCGCCGAGACGCTGCGCATCCAGGCCGGGGTGACCGCCGCGCGGCTGGAGGCGCTGCGCCACCGGCTGCGCCCGCGGCTGTTCATGGCGTGCGTGGACGTGATCTCGCGCCGCATGCGCCCCGACCCCGACGCCGCCGACCGCCTGGTGCTGCAGCTGAGCGACCTGCTGCGCGCGCAGCTGGCCCGCGGCCGCACCGAGCACGTGCGCCTGGCGGACGAGATGGACTTCGTCGCGCGCTACCTGCGCCTGGAGGCGGAGTGCGCGCCGACGCCCCTGGCCGTGGAGGTGAGCGCGGACCCGGACGTGCGCGACGCCGCCGTCCCCGCCAACTGCGTCGCCGTCCTGGCCGAGTCCGCCGTCCGCGCCCACGCCGCGGCGGGCGGCCCCGGGACGCTCGTGCTCTCCGCCCGCGCCGACGGCGCCGGCGGCGTGCGCGTCACCGCCCGGGACGACGTTCCCGGCGACGTGGAGCAGCGGCGCGCGGCCGGGCTGCTGGATCCCGTCCGCGAGCTGGCGGACACCCTGGCCGCGCGCCCGGGCGCCGCCTGCGCCCTCCACCTGGAGGACCGCCCCGGCGGCGGCGTGGTCGCCACGCTCCGGCTCTCCCCCCGCGGATGACCGCACCCTCCCCCGCCGTCCTCACCCCCGCCGACGCCGCCGCGCCGCCCTCCCCCGCTCCGCCGCGCGCGGACGACGGGCGGGTGCTGCGCCGGTTCGCGCCCTGGCTGCTGGCCTACTGGGTCTTCCTGGCCGCCGTGGGCGTCTTTCGCGACCTGTGGCTCTACCCGTCCAGCCGCTCCGCGGACGGGATCGCCGCCACCGTGCTCCGCGACACGGCGCTCATGGGCGTCTGGGCGGCCGTCTGCCTCGTGGTCATCTGGATCACGGGGCGCCCCGGCGTCCGCGCGCGGGGCGTGGCCCCCACGCTGGGCATCGCCGTCCTGCTGACGGGGGCCGCGCACGCCGCGCAGCTGCGGATCGCCTGCGTCCCCTTTCCCACCCGCGCGTGCCCGGCGGGGCTCACGCGGACGGGGCTGTCGCTGGCCTGGCTCCCCGTGGCGCTCCTCGTCACCATCAACCTCGTGGCCGTGGGCAACGCCGTGCACGCCGCCCTGCGCTCCCGCGCGGGGGTGGAGGCGGCGGCCCGCGCCTCGGCCAGCCTGGTGGAGGCCCAGCTGGCCGCGCTGTCCGGGCAGCTGCGGCCGCACTTCCTGTTCAACACGCTGCAGTCCGTCGCCACGCTCATGCACCGCGACCCGGACGCGGCCGAGGGAATGCTGGCGCGGCTGCGGACGCTGCTGGAGCGCTCCGCGTCCGTCCCCGCCGGCGGCGAGGTGTCGCTGCGGCAGGAGCTGGAGATGATGCGGATCTACGCCGAGCTGGAGATGCAGCGCTTCGGCGACCGGCTGCGGGTGGACCTCCAGGCCGATCCGCGGGTGCTGGACGCCGCCGTCCCCCTGTTCCTGCTGCAGCCGCTGATCGAGAACGCCGTGCACCACGCCGTGGCCGTCCGCGGGGAGGGGTGGATCCGCGTGGGGGCGGACGTGGACGCCGGCACCGGGCTGCTGCGCGTGACCATCCACGACAGCGGGGCGGGCGGCGCCCCGGGGCAGGCCGGCGTCTTCGGGGGCGGGATGGGGCTGGCCAACACGCGGGCGCGGCTGCGCACGCTCCATGGCGACCGGCAGTACCTGCGCATGGGCCGCGCGGACGACGGGGGCACGTTCGTCTCCATCGCCCTCCCCCTTCGCCCCGTGGAAGCCGCGGACGAGGAGGGGTGATGACGCTCCGCGTGCTGATCGTGGACGACGAGGCCCTGGCGCGCGAGCGGCTGCGGACGCTGCTGGCGCGCGAGGGGGGCGTGGAGGTGGTGGGCGAGTGCGCGGGCGGCGCGCAGGCCGTGGACGACGTGGCGCGGCTGCGTCCGGACGTGGTCTTCCTGGACGTTCAGATGCCCGAGGTGGACGGGTTCGACGTGGTGGCGCAGCTGGGCCCGGCGTGTCCCGCCGTGGTCTTTGCCACCGCGTACGACGAGTTCGCGCTGCGGGCGTTCGATGCCAATGCCGTGGACTACCTGCTCAAGCCCATCGGCGCGGATCGGCTGCACGTGACGCTGGAGCGTGCGCGGGCGCGCGCGGGCCGCCCCGCGGGGGAGCAGCTGGGCATCTCCGTGGACGCGCTGGTGGAGGCCGCCGCGGGGGATGGGCGCCGCGAGCGGCTGTCCGTGCGCACGGGCAACCGCATCGCCATCGTGCGAACGGCCGACGTGGTGCGCGCGGAGGCGGCGGACAACTACGTGCGCCTGTGGACGCGCCGGGGCGAGCACCTGTACCGCGCGACGATGTCGGAGATGATGGTGATGCTGGGCAGCGAGTGCTTCGTGCGCATCCACCGCTCCACCATCGTGAACGTGAACGAGGTGGAGTTCCTGGAGCCGTGGGGGTTGGGCGAGTACCAGTTCGTGCTGACGGACGGCACGCGTCTTCTCTCCAGCCGCCGCTACCGCCAGTCCATC